>JASHTE010000333.1 GCA_030040695.1 Vulcanimicrobiota bacterium
ATGATGTACCGCTCGTGGCTTCCCTCGGCGACCGCCTCCTGCTCGTCGAAGACGCGGACCGCGAAGGTGACCCGTGGGCCGTCGATCGAGACGACTTCGACCTCGACTCGTACGATGAAGCCGACCGGGACAGGCTCGCGGTGCTCCAGCTCGATCTGGGTCCCAAGCGTGACCCGTCCTTCCTCTATGAAAGGCGCGAGACAGTCCGTCGCGGCCTGCTCGACGAGCTGCACCAGAACGGACGTCGCCAGGACGTCGACGCCCCTGTTACCAGCACGTTCGGCTGTCATCCATTCCTCGACGCGGCTCTGCAGGCTGTGCGAGCGGCCGATGTCGAGCTTCTCGCTCATGGGAAGAACCCGTTACGTCGCTCGTCGAGCGCCTCCCTGGCATGGCGGCCTCCAAGCCCTCCGGGCGAAGTTCCTGGAGTTTTTGCGGAAGGGGTTGAATCATGCGAGGGTCTTCCACCGTATCGAAGCCGAGGAATGAAGAAGAGAAGAGCTATGCAGCATCACCGTTTGGCTGTGGCGACGCTGTCGGCGCTCGTCTTGGTTGCATGCGGATCTACGGCGTCGCAGGCACCGGCCGCGCTGAACGTCGACGTCACCACCGCACGGCGGCAGGACATCGCGACCTATCTCACCCTCGACGGACAGATTTCACCGCTCGAACAGTCGTCTCTCGCGTTCCAGCAGAGCGGAACGATCACGTCGATCGGCGTGAATGTAGGAGACCGGGTGCACGAAGGCCAGTTGCTCGCGCGCATCGACGATTCTCTCTTGCGAGCGCAGCTCGCACAGGCCGAAGCCGCCTACAGAGAGAGTGCGGCAACTGCGCGGGGTGCGGTCGTGGGGCTTCCGGTCACGCAAACGCAGAACACCACGGCGCTTGCCACCGCGCGCGCCGCGTATCAGAATGCTCAGCTCGTCTACCGTCAGGACAGCACACTCTATCATGAGGGCTACGTCTCATTGCAAGCGCTCGAGGCGGCACGCTCGACCTACGTGCAAGAGCTCAGCGCCTATCAAGCGGCGACGATGGCGATCAGGAACAACGTCGTGGCGAGTGAGAATGTGAAGGCGTCGCTTGCAAGCGCCGAGAGCGCGTACGCGCAAGCGCACCTGCTGGAGGCGGAGATCGCGCAGACGTATCTATACGCGCCGTACGACGGCGTCATCACCGCGCGTCTCATGGACCCGGGCTCGTATGCTGCGCCAACCGCTCCCGTACTCGGCATCTCGCGCGTGAACACGGTATGGGTAAACGTGAACGTTCCCGATGCGGACCTACTCTACGTGACGCCGGGGAAGCTGCTCTCGTTTTGGAGCGACTCGCTTCCCGGCCGCGTCTTCCGCGGCCGCGTCTCGGCAGTGAATGCCGTTCCTACCTCCGGCACGCTCTCGTACCTCGCGCGCCTCGACCTTCCGAACCCGGGCGGCTTGCTTCGAGGAGGAATGCTGGTAAATGTCGTCGTCATGCAGGAACGGCGGCGGAATGCCATCGTGGTCCCCCGCTCAGCAATCGCCCAGACGGGTAATGGAAGCTTCATCTACACTGTGCACAACGACATCGCAACGCAGGTTCCCGTACGCCTCGGCTTGCAGACCGGTACCCTCGCGGAGGTAATCAGCCCGAAGGTTTCACCGGGAACGACCGTGATCACCACCCGTCCGGACTCACTCCGAGACGGGAGCGCCGTAGCAGTCACGGATACGCCGGCGAGATGAGAGCGAGAGTCGCAGCCCTCCTCGCGCTCGCTTCGTTTCTTCTCCCGCTCGGCGCGGGGGCGCAGAACATTCCGGTCCCGACGCCTGAGCCGACGGTCGCCCCTAAGACGACGCCGCTGCCCTATCCCGCCTACGGACCCCAGGCGCCCGACGTGCAGCTGCTGATTCCGCGCAAGGGCGTTCCACCGCACGTCTCGCTCGAGCAGTCGATTGCGATCGCCGTCGCGATCTCGCCGACGTTTGTCTCGGAGCGCGCCGTGTACAGCGCAATACGCGCGAAGTACGGCGCCGAGAAGCAGGCCCTCTTCCCATCGATCAGCGCGAGCGGATTGTGGGAGAAGAGCACGTCGATCACGACGCCCTCGGGATGCTACACAGCAGCGTGTGCGCGCACGCCGTACACCACGACCGACGAGAGCGCATCGTACACGGTGTCGCAGCTCATCTTCGACGGTGGCGCCGTCATCACGGCGATAAAGGAAGCAAAAGAGTCGGACATCGCCGGGCGTTACACGCTGCTCTACGAGCTCGACACGCTCGCCTATAACGTCGCGCAAGCCTACTATGCGGTTTTGGAGGACAAAGCACTCGTCGATGCTGACGAGCAGCTCGTGCGCGAGTTCGAGGTGGAAGAGAATGCGGTGCGCGCCGAGATCCGCAACGGCACCTCTGCCCTCTCTGCGCTCGCGCAGCAGGAGTATGAGACCGCGGAGGCTCGCGGCGCGCTCGTTACCGCCCAAGGGAACGCCATCGCGGCACAGGCCTCCTTTGCCACGATGCTCGGCTTCGAAGCGGACACGCAGATCGTACCCGAGCCGCTCGGCCCAGACACGTATACCGCGACGCCGACCTATGCGAAATCGCTGAAGCAGGCGTTGCTGCTGCGTCCAGACTACCTCTCGGCGATGCACACGGTGATGGCAGACCAAGACGCGCTACGCTATGCGGAGCTCGCGCGCGTGCCGACCGTCACGGGCTCGTGGACCGGTGAGACGTCGCGTTCGTTTCCCCCGATCGCGCCGCCGTTCGGCAGTAACGGCTACTGGACACCGTCGCACACGTTGAGTGCGTCGATTTCCTTGCCGATCTACGACCAAGGGGAGACATGGTACAACATCGAGACGGCAAAATACAGTCTCGAGGAGGCGCAGGCGAGTCTCTCCGAGACGAAGCTGACGGTCGAATCGGACGTGCGCTCCGCGCTCGCACAGCTCTTCTCAGCGCGCGCGAGCTTCATCGAGGATCAAAAAGGCCTCTCCGCGGCACAAGTCGCGATGCAAGCAGCACAAGCGAGTTATAAGGTCGGCGTCGACACGATTCTCGATCTCGTTACCGCCGAGGGAAACCTCGCGACGGCGCAGAGCACGTACATCACGGCGCTCTACGGCGTGCGCGTCGCCGAGCAGAACTATCTCTATCAGTTGGGCGTGAGCGACATACGACTGTAGCCGCGGCAAACGTTTCCGACCCCGTCAATGCCGGCATTCTTGCCGTTTCCGAGGATCGTCTCGCAGGTTTTCAAGAGGATCCCTTCGGTGAGATCGCAGCCCGTAGCGGTATCGACGTCGACACGGTCATCGAGCGCGTCGTTGCGATGCTGCGCGCCGGGACGATTCGCCGCGTGCGACAGACCCTGATGGCGACGAATCTCGCCCAAGGCGCCCTCTGTGCCTGGGAAGTGCCGCACGATCGTCTCGATGCCGCTTTTGAGTACATGGTGCGCGTAGACCCGTTCTCGGGTCACGTCGTCATTCGCACGACCGATGCGGTTTCCGCCGGAAGTACGTACCGTCTGTGGACGACGCTCAAGGTACCGCAGGGGTTCTCCCTGCGCAAGCACGCAGAGTATCTGCGCGAGTGTGTCGGTGCATCGCGCTTTCGATTGATGCCGGCGAAGATGCTCTTCGCACTCGGCGTCGGCCACGTACGCCGCCGTGGCCTCGAACCCGGCTCGCGCGCCGACGTTCTCGCCGAGCCCATCAACACGGCGATCATCGCGCTGAGCGAGCTCGAATGGCGCGTGCTGACCGCGCTCAAGCGCGAGTTCGAACCCAATGAGATCGCGCGCGATCTCTGGCGGCCGCGCGCCGTGGAGGCGGGCGTCGATAGTGCGACGTTCTCTGAGACTGCGCGCACGCTGCACGACAAGGGCGTCATCGGCCGGTTCTCTACGTTCCTCGAGCACGTCAAGGCGACGGCGGGCGGCGAGCGCGTCACGCGCTACAATGCGCTCTTCCACTGGGCCGTGCCGAAGGGCCGCGAAGTCGACGCGGGGCGCGAGGTTGGGCGCCATCACGTCATCACGCACGCCTACTGGCGCGAGGGCGGGGCGGAGTTTCACGACGTCAACGTCATGGCGGTGGCGCACGGGATGGAGAAGGAGCTCGTGCTCGCGCACAAGCACGCGATTGACGGGCACCTGCGCGACGCCGGCATCGACTTCGGCTACACGAACGTCTTTTGGGGCGGTCGCAGCGAGATCAAGCCGTCCGAGATCGTCCCCGCGGCCTACGTGGCCTTCTGCGAGCGCAACGGCATCGATCCGGCGACCATGCGAGAGTAGATCGAGCTACTGAAGCGCGGCGAGCGCAGCGCGCGTTCGGCTCGTCGACGGGTGATCGGGCCCAAGTTCCTTCTCTTGGATGGCGAGTGCGCGTTCGTAAACGAGTTTTGCATCGTCGTAGCGACCCAGATCGCCGTAGAGCGAGGCAAGATCGACAAGGCTCGCACCGACGTAGGGATGCTCGGCCCCGAGCGCCTTCTCCCGAATCGCGAGGGCGCGCAGATAGAGCGCCTCCGCCTCGTCGTACTGCCGTCGTCCGCGATGGATGCCGGCGAGATTATTGATGCTCTCCCCAACGTAGTGGTGCTCGGAGCCATGAGCCTTCTCCCAAATCTCCCTCGCGCGCACGAGCAAACGCTCCGCCTCGTCGTAACGCGTTTGGTGATAGTATACGATTGCAAGGTTGTTGAGGCTGAACGCGATATCCGAGTGGTCCGGGCGAAGTGTCCGTTCGCGAATGGCGAGAGCCCTTACGCACAGCGGCTCTGCTTCGTCATAACGCTCTTGCGAGAAGTAGAGGTTTGCGAGGTTCCCGAGCGAGAGTGCGGTATCAGGATGCTCCGGTCCGAGCGTCTTCTCCAAAATATCTAGTGCGCGCAGGCAGAGGGGCTCGGCCTCGCCGTAGCGCCCTTGATCGACGTATCCCATTGCAAGATTGGTCAGGCTCGCCGCAACGAGGGGGTCCTCGGGGCCAAGAAGCTTCTCGCGAATTGCAAGCGCCCGTCGATGCAGCAGCTCGGCCTCATCGTAGTGCCCAAGGTAGATCGAGAGGTTCCCTAAGTTGTTGAGGCTATCGGCGACCTCGAGATGCTCGGGTCCGAGCTCCTTCTCGCGAATCGCGAAAGCGCGCCGGCTCAGCGGCTCGGCCTCCGCGTAACGACCTTCGTAGAAATAGACCTGCGACAGGTTTCCCACCGCCGACGCGGCCTGAAGATGCTCGGAGCCGAAGGCGCTCTCGATGACCGTCAGCGCTCGCAACGCTAGGGGCTCGGCCTCCAAGTACATCGCGCGATCGATAAGATAGCGCGAGCACTTGCGAGCGAGCTCCCCCGCTGCTTGAGGCATCACGGAGGACGGCAAGGCGTCGAGCGCTGCCCGCGCATGCGGCAAGATTCGCTCACACTGCTCCCATGTGTCGAACTTCACGTCGTCGGGGAAAGCGAGATTTGCTGCCTCGACTGCACTTTCGACCCAAGCGATGCTCACGTCGTCGACGAGGTCGCGCGCAGCCAACTGTACGAGGCGGTGCATGTCGTACGCACGCGATGGCTCTGCAAATCGCAGTAATGAAAGCCGGTCGAGCACACCGAGTGCGTCATCGAGGCCCAGTTCGTCCTCAAGCGCCGCGAGGAGCGATTTCGGTCCGCTGCCCAGGCTCTGACGGAAGAGTTCGTCGGGAATCTCGTCGGGCGAAAACCACGCGGCAAACGAGAGTACAGCTGCGGCTGACGGCGCCGCTTTCTCTGCCTCGGTTATCGCTTCAGTGAAGGTCGCAAAGACCGAGCGAGGATACTCCGCGTACCGAGGCACGCCGCTGAGGTGCTGCTTGATTCGCTGGAGGTAACGCTCCGGCGTGACCATCCGCGTCGTTCGAAGGTAGGCAGCAGCGTGCGCAAGAGCCAAGGGAAGCGCGCCGAGCGCCAGCGCGATCGACTCTGCAGCCGCTCGATCGAGATCGTCGCGGCCGCTCTCCTCGCAAAGATAGCGCGAAGCTTCGTCAACCGACCACGTCCCGAGCGCTATCTCTGCGGTGCCGGCGCCCCACGCCGCACTGCGCGAGGTGACGAGCGCCTGTGCACCCGTGCGCGGTCGCCACGCATTCACGAGCCGTTCGTCTTCCACGTTGTCGAAGATCAACAGCACGGGCTTCGAGAACCCCGTCAGCATCGTTCCCACAACTTGCTGTGCCGCGACTCGCCGGTCGCGCATCTGGTCGAGGCCACGAACGAAGAGTGAGCCGAGGGAGAGCAGTCCATCGATGATCCCGTTCTCGGTCTCTGCGTTGAGCCACCAGGCCACCGCATAGTTCTCACGACTTCTCCAAGCGTACTC
>JASHTE010000003.1 GCA_030040695.1 Vulcanimicrobiota bacterium
CACGTCACTTTTTTGCGCGCATGGGACCGTGCGTATTCGAAGGCATATCGGATGACGCGCTCGCTCCCTGGGTGCGAGATCAGCTTCAGGCATTGCACGACATCTTGCGTTTGGCGATGCTCGATGCCGCCGTAGACGTCCTCTTCGTTTTCGCGAACGATGACAAGGTCCATATTCGGGTTCTTCGTCGCTACGTATGGATGAAGCGATGCACAGGGACGTACGTTTGCGTACATGCCGAGCGTTTTACGTACCGTCACGTTGAGACTTTTGAAGCCACCACCTTGCGGCGTCGTAATCGGTGCTTTGAGAAAGACTTTCGTGCGCCGCAGCGATTCCCACGATTGCGGTTCGATGCCGCTCTGCAAGCCGCGGTTGTAGATGGATTCGCCGATCTCGATGCGGTCGATGTCGAGTTGCGCTCCCGCGCTTTCTAGAATACGCAACGTCGCATCCATGATTTCGGGACCGATGCCGTCGCCGTACGCAACGGTGATCGGAGTCTTCTTTTCGGCTACAACTGCCATTCTTGAGCGTTCCATCCTTCGCTGATGCCGTTCGGGGTGAAGTTCTTCAGTTGCGGGGTGTAGATGTAACGCATCGGCTGATCGTCGATGAACGCGCCGGCTGCGTCTCGGAGCAGAATCGTCTCGATCTTCGCGTATGCCGCCTTGCGAACCGCGCGGTTAAAGGTCGAGAGCGCGAGATGTTGCGCCGCGTCCATCTGCGGCTCGCAGAAGCGCGAGACGTTATTGCCGTTGGGCGGGATCTGCGAACACGACCACGTCGACGAGTCGTCGGGGTCGGCTCCCGAGATCCACGCGTACAGCGTCATGTCGTATTTTCCGCTGTTGAGGATGCCGCCGTTCTCGGCGGACTCGTAGAGCACGTCGTAGGCGTAGCTGCGCAGTTGCACGCCGACGCCGACACGTCGAAGCATCTGCTGCGTCTCGACGACGAGATTCTGTGCTCCCGCGCTGCCCTGACCGTAGACGAGCTGGAGCACGAGCTGCGTCCCGCTCTTCTCGCGGATGCCGTCAGGACCCATATGCCATCCGGCGGCGTCGAGCAGGGTATTTGCCTTTGCTGGATTGTACGGCGTTGGCGGGAGTGACGTGTCGTATGCCCAGGAGAAGGGCGTGAGATCGGCGTTTCCTTGCGTCGCCGTTCCGTAAGCCGTATCGCGAATGAGCGTCTTCGAGTCGATGGCGTATGCGAGTGCGCGGCGTACGTTAACGTCGTTGAGCGGCGGCCGTGCCGTATTGAAGAGAATCGCCGTATACGACGGCGCGTTTGCGAGCAAGCCGGTGAGGTTCGGATTCGAGATCATGTTGTGATAGGACATCGCAGTGACCTCAAATTCCACGTCCGCTTGGTGTGACTCGAGGAGCGTCTGCGCGGTATCCTGGTCGGGAACGATGAGGATCGTGATTTGAGCGATGTGCGGTGCACCGCGGAAGTACTGTGGATTCGCATCGAGCACGATGCGGTCGCCGCGCTCCCAGCGTGCGAATCGGAAAGGACCGGTTCCAACGGGTGATGCGTTGAACGGAATCTGGTCGAGATTCGAATACTGCGCAAGCAGATGCTGCGGAAGGATGCGATACGGCGTGTCGCTCTCGCCGAAGAACGTGTCGATTTCCGGGGGATAGATGCGCTTCATGTGCAGCACGATGGTGTACGCGTCGGGCGTGTCGAGAGAGGCGACGTTGTCGTAGCCCTTGCGCGTGAGCACGTTGTTCTTGGGGTTCATGATCGCTTGCCATGTGAACTTCACGTCGCGGCTCGTGAACGGGGCGCCGTCTTGCCATTTGACGCCGTGGCGCAGGTGGTAGGTGATGGTAAGCCCGTTGTTGCTGATGCCGCCGTTCTGCTGCGTCGGCACGATGGCGGCGAGGTCGGGTACTTCATGTCCGTGATTATCGATGGTCACGAGCTCGTCGAAAATGAGCCCGTCGATGGAAGATTCGACGGCATTTTGTGCGAGAATCGGATTGAGCGTCGTGAGATCGATGGGAACGATGATGCGAAGATCGCCGCCGCCCGCTGCGGTTGTGATCGTCGTGGTGGTCGTCGTCGCGCGGGAGCACGCAACGAGCATCGCGGCGGCTAGTGCCGCCGCGATGAGTCTATGCGATCTTGAGATACTCATGCAGTCCGTGCACGCCTCCTTCTCGGCCAAAGCCTGACTCCTTGTAACCACCGAACGGCGAGCTAGGATCGAACTTGTTGAAGGTGTTGCACCACACGACGCCGGCTCGCAGGTGCTGCGCGATCCACATGTTCTTACTGCCTTCGGCGGTCCACACGCCGGCGGAAAGGCCGTACGGCGTGTTGTTCGCTTTTTCGATCGCTTCGTCGGGCGTGCGGAAGGTCATGATCGAGAGCACGGGACCAAATATCTCTTCGCGCGCGATGCGGTGCGACGGATGGACGTTCGTGAAAAACGAAGCAGGGTAGAAGTAACCGCGCCCCGGGAGCTCGCATTGCGCTTGCACGAGCGTTGCACCTTGCTCGATGCCGCTGCCGACGAGCTCGCGAATCTTCTCGAGTTGTGCTTTCGAGTTGATCGCACCGATGTCGGTGTTCTTGTCGAGCGGATCGCCCAAGCGAAGCGTTCCGATACGCTGCGTCAAGCGCTCGACGAGGTCGTCGTGAACGCTCTCCTCGACGAGTAAACGCGAGCCCGCGCAGCAGACATGACCTTGGTTGAAGTAGATGCCTTGCACGATGCCTTCAACGGCTTGATCGAGCGGTGC
>JASHTE010000036.1 GCA_030040695.1 Vulcanimicrobiota bacterium
CGTCGATCGCGTTATTGTCGTAATCGGGAACATAGAGGTACTGGGTTGGGGTCGGGCTCGGGGTCGGAGACGAGCCCGTCGTTGGGTGTGGAGCGATGCCAGAGCCGCCTGAGCTGCTCGAGCAGGCGAATAGGCTGCACGACAGCGCGACTGCCGCTGCTGAAACCAGCGAAGAATGCAAACAGCGCATACAAATCTCCCTTGCGCGCCCATCCTACTTTGGGTCCGTTCCCCAAGCGTTACCGCGGCCCGTATCCGTAACAAGCCGGGAACGGTGCAGCGTTATGCTCTGGCCATGAGCCGGCGCAAGGATGCCTTCTTAGTGAATCTCTGGTTTGAATCCGAGGAAGAGCAGACGCTCGGGAACCCTCGTTGGAGGGGGAGCGTGGAGCACGTCGCGACGCGACGGCGCCGGTACTTCAACGATCTCACCGAGTTGGTGGCGATTTTAGCGAACTCGGCTCGATCGCAAGAAGGCGAATGAGCGCAGAAGCGATGACGTGGAAAGTCGCGATGGCCTTCGTCATCGCGTTTGCTCTTGGCGTCGGCGATGCACACGCTTCGCGATGCACGCAAGCCGGCGCCGTGCAGGCCATGGTCGCGAAGGCGGTCGCGCACGTCTACAACCAGATCGCCACCGACGGTGAGGACGACCTTGGATCGTATGTCTCCAAGATCAGCGCACAGAACGGCCGCTTTGCCATATCGCTCCAAACGTGGGTCAGCCAATACGACTCCCAGCATTCCGGGTCCGACACGCTGACCGTGGTGCATACGATCCCCGGCCCAACCGTCGACGTCCCGTGGTTCGTCGCCTCCGACCGAACAACGCAAGCGCGTGTCGGCACATGCACCGGCCTGCTTCGCCTGTACGCAGGTGTGGGATATGTGCAAACCTCGTCCAACTATGGTTATCCCTACGGTTACGGAGCGCTGCGAGGTCTTGGCGCAGGCCTGGAGCGCTTCGCCGACCCGCAGCAACGTTTCGATGCGTTCGGCGCGCTCTATTACTATCCAGCTGCGGCCGGAGCGTACGGCAACGGCAGCGTTTCATATGCAATCCTTTCCTTTGATGGGGGTCTGCGCTGGCGACTCGGCAGCTCGCGTGCCGGTCTCATCGTCGGCCTCTACGAGGAGATGCGCACGCTTCGCCCGGGCGAGCGCGCCGGGTTCATGATTCGCGACGGCCCCTACGTGGGCGTGGACTTCTAGGGAAGCCTCGCGCTCGGAACGATTGCGTAACGGACGCGTGCTAGGGTGAGGCAACACTTACACGCGGAGGTTTCGCATGAATCACCTACGTCTCGTCAGTCTCATTGCTGCTGCGTCGCTCGCGGTTGCGCTCGCTTCGTGCAGCGGCCCGGGCGGGAACGCCGGAGCCATCGCCAAGCCGACCCCAGGGCCGATCGTCTTTACCGGCACGAGCATTATAGACAACGTGATGACGCTTCCGTGCGACACCGATCAGACGTTCACTGTTTCGCAGAGTCATTACAGCGGATCGTTCACCCTGGTTCCCAGCTCCGATAACCTCAGCATCACGCCGACGACCGGTACGTCGGCAACGACGTTCACTGCCTCTACGGACTACGGTGGCAACGCAACATGGACGGTGACCGCCACCAATAGCGACGGTGCGACCGGCGTGCTCACCGTCAACTTCAACAACGATGACTGCGGATGACCTACTCTGCGATTGTCTCCTCCTCGTCAAGCCGTAGCGGCACCGGACGTCCGGCAAGATAGGCAAACGCGTGCCGGTGCCATGGGAGACGCGCATATCCGTCCACAAGATCCGCGGGCATTTGCATGGCGTTCTCTGCGAATGCTCGTGCAGAGGCTTCGGCACAGCGCACCGCGTCAGCCGTATCGCTCACGAGCGCGTATGCTGCGGCGAGATGCCATGCGGCTTCGCCGAAGTGTTGCACCGGAAAATGCCGCGCTAATTCCTGCGCTGCGGCAGCATCGACTCGCGCCGCTTCGGTATCGCCCTGCCCGGCACGGAGTCGGCTCGAGATCGCCAGCGTTTCGGCTTGCAGCGCTGGCTGCCCAAGCGCTGTAAATGCAGAGATGGAGGCATCGAAATGCTCGCGCGCGGCGGCAGCATCGCCAGCTCTTGCCTCCAACTCTGCGATAAACGCGAGCGCGCGCGCCTCATGGAGCCGCGTGCCCAGTGCAGTTGCTTGGTCGAGGGTGACGCTCGCCTGTCTCCGAGCTTCGTCGAATCGCCGTGCGCGCAGCAGAAACGCCGTCCGGTTGATCGAGAGCCGCAACGCAAGCCACGGCTGCCGAAGCGCGGCGGGGTCGACCTCGTCGAGCAGCCGCTGCGCGGTCGCATGATCGCCGCTGAAGCCGCGCACCGACGCGAGGTTCAACATCGTGTCGGCGGCACCGATGACATCGCCAACGTCTCGATACGCCTCGAGCGCTCGCTCGTGCTCGCGCAGCGCTCCCTCGATGTCGCGCATCTTGCCGACGCACGTCGCTACGTTCTGATGCGCGCGCGCCTCTGCATAGCGATCGCCGATACGCAGCGCAAGCTCCAGCGAGCGCTTTGCATGCTCCAGCGAGCGATCGCGATGCTGCTCGTCTACGGCCGAACAGGCAACGCGATGGAAGTTCTCAAGCAGCGCCAGGTTGCCTTGCGCTTCGACCAGCGGCTGCAACTGCGCGAGAGCAACCCTCGCGGCCTCGAACTCGGCACGCCGGCCGAGTGCGGCGATATGCTCGAGACGAGCTCCGATCGCGGCTTTCGAATCCCCGATACGCTCGAAGTGCTTCGCCGCACGCGCCGCAGCATCGCGCGCTCTTGCATAATCGGACCTCAAAAACGACTGTACTGCGACCGCACGCTCGAAGATCGCGGCGGCGCACTCTGACGTGCCGCTAAGCTCCTCGAGATGAGCGATCGCATCATCGCAAACCGCCGCATCATCCCGATGCGCCTCAAACACACGCTCCCAGGCTGCGCACGCCCGCTCGACGTCATCACCAGCGAGCACGACCATATCCAATGCGTCCGCGCGCCACTCGGCAAGCGCACCGATACGCTGGAGAGCGCGCGCGCGAACTGAGATCAACTCGTATTGCAGCCTGCGATCTTTGCCGTGACGCCCGAGTAACTTGAGTGCAGACGTCGCCACAGCTCGCGCCTCTTGATTGGCAAACACGTCGAGCGCGTACGAAGCCGCATGAAGAAGCTGCTCGGCTGCCGCGTGAAACTCTCCGGCGGCACGAAGCTGCCCGGCAATCTCGGAGGCTCGTGCACCGTCACTTCCCGGCAACATGGCCAGCGCCCGCGCCGCCAGTGCATGAGCCCGGACGAGATCCTCCGACGGCACGCGCTCCATT
>JASHTE010000334.1 GCA_030040695.1 Vulcanimicrobiota bacterium
AGCTCCTTTGGTGCGAGCACCTTCACACGTGCTGCCGCGAGCTCGATTGCGAGTGGGATGCCGTCGAGCCGCCTGCAGATCTCCGCGACGTATGGCGCGTTTTCGTCGGTGAAGGCAAACCGCGCGTCCGAGCTCACGGCGCGGTCGACGAAGAGCGCGATCGCACCATACTGAAGCTCGGCGACCGAGGCGACGCTTTCGCCCTGTTTCGGAACCGGCAACGAAGGCATGCGATAGACGCGCTCCCCCGCGATGTTGAGGCCTTCGCGGCTCGTAGCAAGGATGCGGATGTCCGGACAGCCGAGTAGGATCGCGTTGGCGACATTGCGCGCCTCATCGATGACGTGCTCGCAGTTGTCGAGAATAAGAAGCAGTCGCTTTCTCTTGAGAAAGCTCAGGACCGTCTCGAGTACGGAGCGGTTCGCTTCACCTTGAACGTTCAATGCCTGAGCGACGACGCTCGCGACGAGTGACGGATCGGAGATCGGCGCGAGCTCGGCGAGCCAGACGCCGTCTCCCGACCCGTCGAGCAGATCGCCGCCCACCTGAATTGCGCAACGCGTCTTGCCTGCGCCGCCGGTTCCGACGAGGGTGACGAAGCGATGCTGTTCGAGCAGCTCCGTTATCTCTTTTACTTCCCGGTCGCGCCCGACGAACGAGGTGAGCTGCAGCGGTAGGTTATTCGGCAGTTGATCGAGCGACCGTAGCGCCGGAAACCCCTGCGGCAGGTCGGGTGCGATCAGCTGGTAGACTTGTTCGGGCTGAGCCAGGTCCTTGAGGCGATGCGTCCCGAGGTCGCGCAGGCTGCTCTGCGCCGGCATTACCCCTTGCAGCAGGTCCGTCGCCGTACCTGAAACGAGAACTTGGCCGCCATGCCCGATCGCTAAGAGCCGAGCGACGCGATTGACCGCGGGACCGAAGTAATCGCCGTCACGCTCGCTCGCACTCCCTGTGTGCAGCGCCATCCGCACGCGCACACCATCGACAGCGCCGAAATCCTCGTGCGCGAGCGCGCGCTGTGCTTCGAGCGCTGCGGCGATTGCATCTTCGGGCCGCGCAAACGCGGCGCAAAACGAATCCCCCATCGTCTTGAAGACGTAGGCGTCTCGCGCCTCGAGCGCTGTACGGAGAAGCGCATCGTGGCGTGCCATTGCCGTGGCCATCGCCTCACGATCTCGCTCCCAGCGCTCCGTGCTCCCTTCGACGTCGGAGAAGAGAAAGGTAACCGTCCCCGTAGGACGAGCTGCGGAAGGTCTTGCCTCCGTTGCCATGCTCGGAGAGCTTCGCCGCGGCGCGGAGGCCTCCGCCCTTGTCCGGCGGTATGGATGCGCTATGAAGCACGTGCGCGTACGAGCGCCCGGGCGCGTCAACTTGATCGGCGAGCACACCGACTACAATGATGGTTTCGTCTTACCCGTCTCGATCGCGCTGCACGTGCGCGTCGACGGCAGCGAGCGGAACGATCGCGCGCTCGTGTTGCGCTCGTCGAGATTCGAGGGAGAGCGCCGATTCGACCTCGATGCACTCGAACCTGGTGCGCGCGGCGATTGGAGCGATTACGTTCGCGGAATCACGTACGAGTTGCTGCGTGCGGGCGTGAAGATACGCGGCGCAGAGCTCGACGTCTCCGGTGACCTTCCCGTCGGAGCGGGACTCAGCTCCTCGGCCGCGTTCGAGATCGGCTGCGCTCTCGCTCTCCTGACGCTCGCGGAAGCATACATGGATCCACTCGAGCTTGCGAAGCTGGCGCAGCGTTCGGACAACACCCATACGGGCGCGCACTGCGGCATCATGGACCAGCTCGCCTGTACGAGCGGGCGTCGCGGTAGTGCGCTCCTCCTCGACACGCGAGATGCGACGATCGAGTACGTGCCGTTGCCTAAAGATACCGCGATCTTCGCCTGCAACACGATGCTTCGTCACGAGCACGCGGCCGGTGCGTACAACGAGCGCCGAGCCGAATGCAGGCGCGCTGCCGAGCTGCTCGCACAGCGCTTCGACAGAGGAGGATCGTTGCGAGACGCGACCCATACCGAGCTCGCAGAGGCGCGAGAGCGGCTCGGCGACGTGCTCTATCGGCGCGCGCGCCACGTCGTCAGCGAAAACGCTCGGGTGCAGCATTTCATCCGGGCGCTGGAAGCAGGCGATCTGGAGGCTGCCGGTGCGCTCATGCTCGACTCGCACGCGAGTCTGCGCGACGACTTTGCGGTGAGTTGCAGCGAGCTCGACCTCATGGTGGAGCTCGCGATGCACTGCGAGGGCGTCTATGGAGCGCGCATGACAGGAGGCGGCTTTGGCGGGTGCGCGATCGCGCTCGTCGCCGAGGAACATGCGGAAGAGTTTCGCCGTCGCATCGAGCGTGAATATCGCCGGGCGACCGGTGTCACGCCGGACATATACGCAATCGAGAGCGCCGGCTGCGCAGAGGCACGTGCGCTTTGAGACGACTTAGCTCATCGCATCGCCGCTACAACCCGCTCACCGATGAGTGGGTTCTCGTCGCACCGCTGCGCTCCGTGCGTCCGTGGCAAGGCGAGATCGAGAGCACGCCGCTGGAGCCGAGCACCGAGTACGACCCGCAGTGTTTCCTCTGTCCCGGAAACGTCCGCGCAAGCGGCGCTCGTAATCCCCTCTACGAAGGGGCCTATGTCTTCGAGAACGACTTCGCGTCGCTCTCGCTCGATCCGGCGGAGGAGGGCGCGGCGAGCGAGCTCTTCCGCACAAAGAACGAGCTCGGAGTCTGCGAGATCATCTGCTTTTCACCGCGCCACGACCTCTCGCTCGCAACCATGGACGATACGCGGCGGAGCGCCGTCGTCGACGTCTGGGTGAAGGAGTACGAGCGAGTCGGGGCCCTCGCATTCGTCAACTGGGTGCAGATCTTCGAGAACCGTGGAGCGATGATGGGCGCGAGCGAACCGCATCCGCACGGGCAGGTGTGGGCGCAGTCGTCGATTCCGACCCAGGCCTCCACGGAGCAAGAGATGCTTCGCCGTTACCGCGAGCGTTCGCGTTCGTGTCTGCTGTGCGCGTACGCGGAGCGCGAGGTCGAGCTTCGCGAACGGCTGATCTACGCGAACGACGCCTTCGCGGTCGTGGTGCCGTTCTGGGCGGCCTGGCCATACGAAGCGATGATTCTCGCCCGTCGTCATGCTCGAGACCTCGTCGAGCTACATGGGTTCGAGCGTGCCGCGCTTGCCGACGCCGTCGGCGTGCTGACGCGACGCTATGACGCGCTTTTCGGAGTGCCGTTTCCCTACTCGATGGGATTTCACCAGCGCCCAACGGATGGTCAGGCGCACGACGAGTGGCACCTTCACGCGCACTACTATCCGCCGCTGCTTCGCTCCGCGAACGTGCGTAAGTTCATGGTGGGCTACGAGATGCTCGCCGAGCCCCAGCGCGATCTCACACCCGAGGACGCCGCTCTCCGCTTGCAACACCGAGATTGTTGATACCGTACACCTTGAAGCGCGGCCAGAGCTGCGGCAAAGGCGGGTGCATGCCGCGACAGAGGACGATCGGCCTGTTTCGCTCGTACGGCATCGCGTAGCGAGAGGTTCCGAAGTACGCGACGACCTTTGCCGAATCGCAGAATTGCGCCCAGGTTGCGGGGTCGACGTTGACGGCGAGCACGACGGAGCCGTCGTAGCCACGCGGGCCCCAAAGATAGTACTGGTTGTTTCCGCTGATCACCGGCGGGAGGTTGTGCCCGAGCACGTCGATCGCGCCTGCATCGCCGTAGTTCTCGGCGAAAATCGCCGCCTTCGCGCGATCGGATGCGGGCAGCGAAGAGTACACGCTCTCGACCGTCCGCGCGAGCTCGTGCCAGCCGAACTCGTCGGAGAAGACCTCCATTAACGGTGAGCCGATGCCGGCTACCTCAACCGGCTTCGGCCGCAGCGACATGTGATCGAGCATCGCCTGTAACACCGCAGGTTTGTCAACGGGCAAGACGAGTGGCAGCGCGAGCACGCCGTTTGCCGCGCCGAGAACCGCCCAGATGGCGACAAGTACGCGCGGCAGCATCGTGCAGACTGCGGCGCCGAGCGCGAACATCGTTGGGTATGCACCCGCGAGGTAATAGCTCTTTCCGTGTGTGCCGAAGACGAGCAGCGCCGTCACGAGGAACGTGATCGCGAGGAAGCGGTATTGCGCGACGCGCGCCGAGGCGAACGGGCCGATGATGCCCGCGATCCAGAGCGGCGCGAACAGGAGGTTTACCGACATGATCTGGTCGATCGTAAAGACGAGCGGCGTCCCGGTGAGATTGCCGGCGTTATCGTTACGCACGAGCTCGAGAAATGGAAAGCCATGCGCGATCTGCCAGACCACGTTCGGAAGCGCGATGACGACGGCGATACCCGCGCCGATCCACGCATCGCGCGAGCGCAGCACGCCGCGCGGCCCGGTGAGCGCCAACCCGAGCACGAGGCCGATTCCCCACACCACGATGCCGTAGCGTGCCTCGAAAGCGAGCCCAGCGATGAGCCCCGCCCACCAATAGGCGCGTGGCTCGTTGCGCGCGATCGCGCGCGTCACGTAATACGCAACTGCGGTAAACGCCAGCGGCTCGAAGCTCGTCGTCATGAGCGTAGCGCTGAGCGCCGTCACCAGCGGTGCGCTCGCGGCGGCAATCGCCGCAAGCCAGGCTCCGCGCGTCGAAGCTCCGAGCAACTGTGCGAAGGAGACGGTCAGCGGAATCAGTGCTACGGAGACGATGACGTCGGGAATGCGCAAGAGCCAAACGTGCAGGCCGGCAAGCTGTGTCGCTGCCGCGATCAGGGGCACGAGCGGCGGCTGGTCTACATAGCCGAACGCCGGATGGCGGCCGCACACGATGAAGTAGAGCTCGTTCCTAAAGAAATCGTAACGACTCGCGGTGAGAAGATGAAGAAGCGCGACAACGGCCGCGACACTCCAGGCGG
>JASHTE010000335.1 GCA_030040695.1 Vulcanimicrobiota bacterium
GGATCTCGTCTTCGGCCGCATGACCGCCACGGTAGGCGTGAACGAGAGCGCGTTAACGGCAAATGCTGCAGCCGGACCCGCAACGCCGACCAACAAACCGGCCAACGGCGGGCTGACGACGCGCGACAGATTGAAGTCGATCCCATTGAGCGCGATCGCCGAGGGTAGGTCGCGCTCCGAGACGATCTCCGGAATGAGGGCGCCCCAGGCCGGCTCCTGCATCGCGTCCACGAGTCCGATAGCGAACGTGAAGCCCAGCAAGATGATGGGTGTCACCGCGCGGTCGGCTGTGAGGAGCGCGAGAACGCCGACGAGTGCCGCGAGCGCAACATTCGTCCAGCGAATGAGTGCGCGCCGGTCGACGAGATCGGAGAACACTCCCGCCGGGATGGCGACGAGGAAGAGCGGTAGGGAGGACGCCGTCTGCACGAGCGAGACAATAGTCGCATTCGTCGTCAGGGACGTTATCAGCCAGCCCGCGCCGATGGCTTGTGCGAAAAAGCCAAGGTTCGAGGTAAAGTCGGCTATCCACACCGCCCGGAACGGTCGCAGTGCCAGTACCGCCCATGCGCTGCGCGATGCTCTCTCTCCCACCCCACCAACATACGCAGTTGCCGTCCCCTGGCCTGTGCGTCTCATTTGTGCCGATGCGAATGAAGTAAGTTCCGCGACGGCGTCTAATCCCGAATTTCGTGCGACGGGGCGGCGTGACCACCGTCCTGCCCAGCAGCCCTGTAAGGAGTGACGAGAATGAAGACCACTTGGGAACCGCACGAGAAGCACGGGCACCTCACGACGCAGAGCGACTTACCGGACAGCGTCTTTGCGTTTCCGAAGCAGCGCAAAGAGCCGCTGACCGACGCGCAGCACGTTCGCAATGCAGTAGCGAGGTTCGATCAGGTGATCGGCGTCTCCGATGACGATCGCGCTCTCGCCTTCGCCAATATCAAGAAGGCAGCGCAGCATTACGGCGTCGACGTCTCCGAAACATCGTGGCAACAGCTCGATCGCCGCGAGCCCGAAACCTGAACGTTGTAAGCTCCCGAGTCGCGCGCTCCACCGAGGCCTTGCCATCGTGAACGCCGTCCTGCCCGATCGCATTCAGTTCGCCTTCACGATCATGTTCCACTATCTCTTTCCGATCGGGACGATGGGGCTCGCGCCGTTCATCGCGTGGTTTACCGTGAAGGGCATTCGCGGGCACGATGACGTGGCGCTCCGCAGCGGCCGGTTTTGGGCGAGGATCTTCGCGATCAACTTCGCCATCGGTGTGGTGAGCGGCATCCCGATGGAGTTCCAGTTTGGAACGAACTGGGCGGCATTCTCTTCAAACGCCGGCTCCGCGGTCGGGCAGCCGCTCGCGCTCGAGGGAGTCTACGCGTTCTTCTTCGAGTCGATCTTTCTCGGTGTCTTTCTCTATGGCCGAGAGCGCGTCGGCGAAACCTTGTATGCGTTCTCCTCGGTTGCCCTGTGGATCGGCTCCTGGCTCTCCGGCTTCTTCATCATCTCGACGAATGCGTGGATGCAGCACCCGGTTGGATACCGTATCGCCGGCGATGGGCACATCGAGTTAACCTCGCTGCGGGCGCTGCTCCTCTCGCCGTTTGCATGGTGGCAGTACGCGCACGTCATGACTGGAGCGCTGTTGGCGGGCGCATTCGTCGTTGCCGGGGTCGGCGCATACTATCTCCTCGGGCGGCGAAAAATCGAGTTTGGGCAGAGGTTCGTTCGAGCCGGCGTCATCGTCGGCGCGGCGGCATCGCTCATCGCGATTTTTCCGACCGGCGACGTCAACGGGAGCGACGTCACGCGCGATCAGCCTGTAAAACTTGCGGCGATGGAGGGGCTCTTCAAAACGCAGGAGGGTGCACCGCTAGCGATCCTCGGCATGCCGGACTCCCAACGCGAGGTACTGATCGATCCGCTCTACGTGCCGGATCTCTTGAGTTACCTCGCGTATGGAAATTTCCGCGCGAGCGTCAACGGATTGGCGGCCTATCCGCGCGATCTGCGGCCCCCGGTCGAGCTGACCTACTATGCGTACCACATCATGGTTGGCCTCGGCACGATCTTTGCGGCAATCGCAGTTGCGGCGGCGCTGCTGCTCTTCGTGGGGAGGCTGTTCTCGGCGCGATGGATGCTCTGGGTGCTCATGCTCGCGATGCCGTTTCCGTACGTCGCAAACGAAGCGGGCTGGATGGTTACGGAAGTTGGGCGGCAGCCGTGGATCGTCTATGGTTTGCTTCGTACCGCAGCCGCAACGTCGCCCACCGTGGCCGCCGGGGAGACCATCTTCACGACGATCGGGTTCGCCGGGGTGTACTTCGTGCTCGGCGTGTTGTTCCTCTTACTCGTACTCCGTGAGATTGCGAATGGACCGCGAGAGAAGGTCGCATGAACGAGGCGGCCTTCGTGTTGCTCGCCTTCATCTTCACGGCCTACGTGTTGCTGGACGGATATGACCTGGGCGTCGGTGTCCTTCATCTCTTCGTTGCCCGGACCGATGAAGAGCGGGCCGCGTCACTCCGGACGATCGGGCCGTTTTGGAGCGGCAACGAAGTCGCGCTCGTTGCCGCAGGCGGAATGCTGTTCGCGCTTTTTCCGAAAGCCTATGCCGCATCATTCAGCGGATTCTACCTGCCGTTCATGGTCGTTCTTTGGCTCTTCATGGGGCGCGGCATCGCGATCGAGCTGCGTGGGCATTTCGCGAGCGATCTCTGGCACGGCTTTTGGGACGTCGTGTTCTCGGCGTGCAGCATCCTCTTGGCGCTCATCTTCGGCATCGCGCTCGGCAACGTTCTGCGCGGCGTCCCGCTCGACAGCCAGCAGTACTTTTCGGGAACGTTCGGCGTTCTCTTGAACTGGTACGCCGTGCTCGTTGGCGTTCTCGCACTCGCCGCGCTCGCGCTGCACGGCGCTGCATTTGCGGCATGGCGGTCGGCGGATCTCGCCGCCCGCGCGGAACGCGCAGCGGGAGCGTTATGGGTGATCGTCCTCGGTCTCTTCATCGTAACGACGTGGGCGACGCTACGCGTGCATCCCATGCCGCTCGGTCCGGGGCTATGGATCGCTCCGTCGATCGCAGCCGTCGGCCTCGTCGCCACGCGCTTCCTAAAGCGGCGCGCGTGGCGCTTCGCGGCGAGCGGCTTGTTTCTATTGGGGCTCATGGCCGCGGCGGCGGGAACGCTCTATCCGTATCTCTTGCCGTCTTATCCGGCGGGCTCGGGCGGGTTAGATATCTACAACTCGGCGCCGGCAGCATACGCGCTGGGTACGGGGGTCATTGCGTTTTCCGTGGGCCTCGTCGTCGTTGCGATCTATGGAACGCTTACGGCGCGCAAGCTGCTACATTGACGATGTTCGATGAATATGCTAGCATCGAAATAT
>JASHTE010000336.1 GCA_030040695.1 Vulcanimicrobiota bacterium
ATCATTCCCGCGCACTTGCTCGCGAGTTACGCGAACCTCAATGCGGTGCCGTTCAACGCACAACCGGTTGGTACGGGGCCCTTCCGCTTCGCCCGCTGGGAACGCGGCGATCGTATCGTGCTCGACGCCAACCCGAACTACTTCCGAGGGGCGCCGCACATCTCGCAGCTAACGATCCTCATCATCACCGACTGGAACACGATGGAGACCGAGCTGAGCGCCGGCCAGCTCGACCTTGCGATCGAGGCGCCGGCCGTCAACTACCACCGACTGATACAGAATCCGCACCTCGTCGGGCTGAGCGTGCCCGCACCGGTTTACACCTCCATTCTCTTCAACACGGCGCGAACGCCGCTCAATGACATCAACGTCCGGCGTGCGCTCGTCTACGGGATCGACGCGACGAGCATCGTGCGCGACATCACGTTCGGCACGGCGCACATCGGAAACGCCGACCTCTCGCGCTTCTCCTGGGCGTACGACTATTCGCTGCCGCCGACGCCATACGACCCCGCGAAAGCCGATGCACTTCTCGACGCGGCCGGCTGGCATCGCGGCGCGAGCGGCGTCCGTGAGAAGGATGGAGTGCCACTGTCCTTGCAGCTCGTGTACGGTCAAGGAAATACCGCGTATCAGACTCTCGTCCAAGACGTGCAGCAGATGCTGCGCCGCATCGGTGTTGCCGTGCAGCTGAAAAGTTACGCGTTCGCGACGCTCTACGCCGCCGCACAGGACGGTGGCATTCAATTTTCGGGCAAGTTCGATATGACCGTCTACCCATGGGTTTCCGGCGCCGATCCCGACAATTCGTCGCAATGGATGTGCTCGATGATTCCTCCGAGCGGTAATAACGCATCCCGGTATTGCTCGTCGGAGATGGACGCTGCTCAGCACCTTGCCCTATCGACGTTCGATCGCGCGGCGCGCAAACGCGCCTACGCGCAGATCGAGAACCTGCTCTTGCGGGATGCCCCCGCCGCTTTTCTCTATGACCCGCCGATGCTCTACGTGCACGTTCCGCAGCTTCTGAACTTCACACCGAACGGCATCAGCGAAGGATGGAACGCTCAGCAATGGAGCATCTGACCTCGAGAACCGGACGAGCGTTGCTCGTGGCCCTGGCAGTGGCCCTCGCGCTCACGGCATGCTCGCGAACGACGACCAGCACGAACGTGGGTGGCGGCGATCTCCGCATCATCGTTCCAATCGATCTCACGACGCTCAATCCGATCCTCGCCCAAAATGCCATCGAGTCGTCCGTCGATGGGCTCATCTTCGACGAGCTCGTCACGCTCGACAACCACGGCATCGAGGTTCCCGACCTTGCCGCGGCCGTGCCGACATTACAGAACGGCGGTATTAGCAAGAACGGCCTCACGATCACGTATCACTTGCGTCGCGGCATCACGTGGCACGACGGCGTGCCGTTTACAAGCCGCGACGTCAAGTTCACGTGGCAAGCAATCATGAACCCAAACAACAACGTTCTATCACGCAAAGGATACGACGTCGTGCGCTCGATCGACACGCCGGACGATGACACGGTCGTCCTCCACATGAAGCGCGTCTATCCGCCCGAAGTCGACACATTCTTCTCCGAGAGCGACACACCATATCGTATCTTGCCTGCGCATCTCCTCGCGCACTATGCCAACCTCAATCAGATTCCGTTCAACGCCGCACCCGTCGGTACCGGGCCCTTCCGCTTTGCGCGCTGGGAACGCGGCGAGGAGATCGTGCTCGACGCGAACCCGGAGTATTTTCGAGGCGCGCCGCACATTTCGCAACTGACAATTCTCATCGTTCCCGATCAGAACACCGCGCAGACGCTTCTCGAGTCGCACCAGGCCGATGTCGAGTTCGAGGTGACGTCGGTAAGCTTTCATGCGATGCGCTCGAATCCCGGCCTCGTCGGGCAGCTTGTCGACGCTCCTTCCTACATCGCGATTCTCTTCAACACCGCGCGGGCGCCTTTGAACGACGGCGCCGTACGGCGCGCCCTGGCATATGCAATCGACTCTCGTAGCATCATTCGCGACACGGAGTACGGGACGTCGCGGCTTGCGATCGCCGACCTCACACCGTTTTCCTGGGCGTTTGATGCGGCGCTGAAGCCCACACCCTACGATCCCGCGAGAGCCGCAGCGCTGCTCGACGCAGATGGGTGGCGTCTTGGGCCGAGTGGACTCCGCGAGAAGGGCGGCGTACCCCTCATGCTGCAGCTCGTCTACGGGCAAGGCAGCCCGAGCGCTCAGAGCGTCGTTGAGGAGGCTCAGCAAATGCTCCGGCGTGTCGGTGTCGGCGTTCAACTGAAGAGCTACGCGTACGCGACGCTCTATATGTCGGCCGAAAACGGCGGCATACTCAACAGCGGTACGTTCGACATGACGCTCTACGCCTGGATATCCGGAGCCGATCCCGACAACTCGTCGACGTGGACGTGTGGCGCAATTCCTCCGAATGGGAACGACGTATCGCGCTATTGTTCCGCGGAGATGGATGCGCTACAAGCGCGCGCGCTCTCGACATTCGATCGCGCGGCACGCAAACGCGCGTACACGGAGATCGAGGCGCTGCTCCTGCGCGACGCGCCGGGTGTGTTCATCATGGACCAGCCGATGCGCTACACGCACGTCCCGCAACTCCAGAATTTCACGCCCAACGGCATCAGCGAGGGATGGAACGCTCAAGAATGGCAGTTGTAACCGAAAAGAAGACGCCGATCACCGTCGCGTACGGTGACGGCATCGGTCCCGAGATCATGGACGCGACGCTCCGCATCCTCGATGAGGCTGGCGCTCTGCTCGAGATCGAGCGCATAGAGATCGGCGAATCGGTGTACAACCGCGGGC
Organism: Vulcanimicrobiota bacterium; assembly: GCA_030040695.1. Classification (GTDB taxonomy): domain Bacteria; phylum Vulcanimicrobiota; class Vulcanimicrobiia; order Vulcanimicrobiales; family Vulcanimicrobiaceae; genus Tyrphobacter. Next base: position 2,853 of record JASHTE010000336.1, read on the forward strand.
TGCCGAGCGGCATCGAGCCGGCGTCTTGGCAGTCGCTCCGCCGCACGAAAGTGTTCCTGAAGGCGCCGATCACGACGCCGCAAGGCGGCGGCTTTAAGAGCCTCAACGTCACCGTCCGAAAGACGCTCGGCATGTACGCCAATGTCCGGCCCTGTGCCTCGCTCCATCCGTACGTTGCAACGAAGAACCCCGCTATGGATCTCGTGATCGTGCGCGAGAACGAGGAAGACATCTACGGCGGCATCGAGCATCGCCAAACGCAGGACGTCGTGCAGTGCCTCAAGCTCATCTCACACCCGGGGAGCGAGCGCGTCATTCGCTACGCCTTCGAGTACGCACGCGCGCACA
>JASHTE010000037.1 GCA_030040695.1 Vulcanimicrobiota bacterium
GATCGTGGATCACGCCGATGATGTCATCCTTCGACTCGCGAAAGACGGGCAGGCGCGAATGCCGCTCCGCAATGATGATGTCGAGTGCGCGCCGCGGCGTCTCGTCGACCGACACCGCGACGATCTCGGGGCGCGGCGTCATCACCTCGCGGGCGATCGTATCGCCGAACTGAATCACCGAGTGAATCATCTCGCGCTCCTGCTCCTCGATGACGCGCTGCTCGGCACCAACGTTCACGAGCGCGCGGATGTCCTCTTCCGTAACGAAGATGCGCTGCACGTTGCGAATTCCGAACGGACGCAAGAGCACCGCCGTCACCCAAAGGAAGGCGTTCACGAGCGGCGTGAGTGCCCAGGCCGCAGCGCGCATCGTCGGTGCGAAGCGCAGCGCCCAACGCTCGCCGTCGCTGCTCGCTACCGTCTTTGGAACGATCTCACCGAAGAGCAAGAGGACGACCGACATCACGAGCGTCGAGATCACGGCTGGAACCGGCAGGCCCATCCGGTAGGCAAGACTCGTCGCGATGGAGTCGGCAGCGAGAAGCGCGATGGTGTTGCCGATGAGAACCGAGGTGAGAAAGCGATTGCGATGCTCGGTCAATGTGATCACGTCGTTCGCACCGCGGACCTGGCGTTCGGCCATCGTGCGGGCGCGGAGGCGTGAGACGGAGATGAGCGCGGCCTCGGAGGCCGAGAAGAACGCCGAGATGCCGATCAGCACAACGAGGATGGCGACTTCGAGTGCGCCGGGGATGTGGATCATCGCGGTGATTCGCTTGGCGTCAATTCCGCGCCATTATAGCACACGGCCGTCATGCGCCAGCAGGCACACGCAGACTGAGCCGATTCCCAGTAAGGCCCCTGGAACGAGCGCGGACAGGGCCGGCGGGCGCCGGCTAAGCGATACGACGGCCGCCAAGGCCAAGAGCAGGCCCTGAGGCCAATATCCGGCGCCGTGCGGCACCAGCAGGGCCGCCATCGCTGCGATCGCCCACGGCACGGTGGCTCGCCCGCTGAAGCCCTTGCCCCAGCGCGCCTTTGCCAGCACCGTCAGGAGTACGGCTACGCCGAGCCCTGCCACAATCGATTGCACGTTTGCACTCGGTATGCGCGGAGGCACGTACGGCGTCAGCGCGGCGTCGGCGAAGATCGCCACACCGGCGAGCGCAGCTCCCACCGACACCGCCAGCACTGCGCCCGCCGCCGCGTCCTTTGCGCGCTTCGCAAGCGGATGGTGCTCGAGCGTTGCCAGATCGACACCAGCCTCGATCGCCGTGTTCATGAGCTCGAGCCCGAGCACGACGCTGATGAGGACGAGGATCGCGACGAACCCGCCCAACGAGAGATGTACGGCAAGTGCCCCCACGAGCACGATGGCGGCGACGAGCTCGTGCACGGCGAGGTTTTGTTGCGCACGCGTCGCTTCGACGATACCGTCGAACGCATGAACGAACGACGCCAGAAACCGCTTCATGCCTCGTACGGCCACGGCATGCCGATGCACGCCGCAAGGCGCCGTTCCTCCGCCACCATCCTTCGCCGCTCTCCTGCCCGTTCGTGATCGTGGCCGAGCAGGTGCAACAGCCCGTGAATCAACAACCGCTCGAGCTCTCGCTCGAGCGGTGCATCGTACTCCGCGGCTTGCCTTCGCGCGGTCTCCACGCTGATGACGATGTCGCCCAGCAATTGCTCGACTCCATGGCGTTCCTGAGCATAGCGCCCCCGCTTGTCATCCCGAGCGGAGCGGCGAAGCCGCGGAGTCGAGCGACCACCGCGAGGCTTCGCGTCGGACCTTCGACGACGCTCACTACGCTCGCGATGATACGCGCGCTGGGGAAACGACATGACGTCGGTTGCTTTGTCCTGAGCGCGATGGCGACGGTTAAGCTCCTTGATTCGCTCGTCGTCGACGAGCGAGAGCGAGATGGAGGAGTGCTCTTCGTCTACTGCTTCCAGCAGTCGTTGCAGTGTCGCTTTCACTTTTCGCGCGTCGATGCCGCTCTTGCGGAGATCGTTACGATAGTAGATCACGGGACGTTGGAGTAGGCTTTCACGATACGCGTCACGAGCGGGTGACGGACGATATCGTTCTCGGTGAGCTCGACAACGCTGACGTCTTCCACTGCCGCCAGGCGCTTCGCCGCGTCGACGAGCCCGCTGCGCGCACCGACGAGGTCGATCTGCGTGACGTCGCCGATGACCACCATCTTCGAGCCGCTCCCGAGGCGCGTGAGGAACATCTTCAACTGCTCCGGCGTCGCGTTCTGTGCCTCGTCGAGAATGACGAACGCCTCCGAAAGCGTCCTTCCCCGCATGTAGGCAAGCGGCGCCACCTCGATCGTTCCGCGCTCCAGAGAGCGTACCGTGGCGCTCTCTTCCAGCAACTCGCCGAGCGCATCGTAGAGCGGGCGCATATATGGATCGACCTTCTCGCGCAGGTCGCCCGGAAGAAAACCGAGGCTCTCTCCCGCCTCGATCGCCGGGCGTGAGAGGATGACGCGTGCCACGTCGTGCGCCTTGAGCGCGCGCACCGCCATCACGACCGAGAGAAAGGTCTTGCCGGTACCGGCGGGCCCAATGCCGATCGTGAGCGTGCTTCGTTCGATCGCCTCGACGAACGCCCGTTGGCCGGCCGTGCGCGCGCGGACCTCGCGACCGCGCTGCGTCCGTACGAGCGTCGCCGCGACGGAGCGTGCGCCTTGACCGCGTGCACTATCCTCGGCAGCGAGCGCGACGTCGTGTGGCGTAATCTGCGCTCCCTCGACTGCCGCCTCCAACATGGACGTCACGGCGTGCTCGGCGCGCTCGACGTCACGCTGGTCGCCCGAGAGCACGAGACAGTCTTCTTCTGTTCGGACGCGTACCCGCAGCCGCTCCTCGATCGCGGAGAGATTCCGGTCGTACTCTCCGAACAATCTGACGCGGTCGCGCAATGCGCCGAGATCGATGCTACGAGTCAAATCAAATAATCGAGGTCCACTCGCGCAGCGCGCGCGGCGGACCGAGAACCTCCAGAGCGATAACGCCGCGCGCGACGAGCGGCCCGCTCCCGAAGATGCTCTCCGCTCTACGGCGCGGCGCTGACATACTCGTCATCCGGACAGGAGCGCCGGAGGCGTTCGCTGGTTTCACTGCGCTCGGGGCGACAGGGGAGACGCGGCGTAGCTGGGCGGGGGCGACCGGTGGCGGGGCCTCCCGCGTCACCCGTGGCTGCGGCGGCTGAGGCAAACCGCGCGCGTTCTGCGCAGCGCGGCGTGCGCTCCGTAGAATCGAAGAGATCACCGCGATGCCGATGAGGATCGCCCAAATCAGCGAGCCGAAGTCGCGTACGTCCATCTGTTACGGCTGCGGTGGCGGCGGCGGGGCTTGGTCCGGGGGTTGTGCCGGCGTCTCTGCCGCGCCGATCGAGCTGCGCATCTCCGTGTCGGCCTGCAGGTTCCTCAAGCGATAGTAATCCATGACACCCAGGTTGCCGTTGCGGAACGCTTCCGCGATTGCGAGCGGAATCGAGGCTTCGGCTTCGACGACTTTTGCGCGCATCGCCTGCGTGAGCGCCTTCTGCTCTTGCTCCCCGGCGAGTGCCGCGTACTGCCGCTCCGCCGCCTTCGCCTGAGCGATTTTCCTGTCAGCCTCCGCTTGACTCGTCTGCAGCTCCGCGCCGATGTTCTTGCCCACATCCACGTCGGCGATGTCGATGGATACGATCTCGAAAGCGGTTCCGGCGTCGAGGCCCTTGCTCAGGACCGTCTTGCTGATGCGGTCAGGGTATTCGAGCAC
>JASHTE010000337.1 GCA_030040695.1 Vulcanimicrobiota bacterium
CTGCAACGTTGCGCTGGCTTGCTACGGAGGCCGCAGACGAGTTTGTCGTGCCGCCGCTGCCCATGCCGGGCGTGCTCGAGGTTCCGCCGCCGCCGCAAGCCGCCAAGACGACCGCTACAATAAGAAAGACGATAAATCCGATCGCACCGGAGTAGCCCCTCTTGCGCATTCGCTTCACCTCCGACCTCTCTTCGGCCGCATGACAGCTATCTGACATGGAGCATAGCGCGCTCGCTAGGCGACCAGCAAGAATCGAGGACAGGCTTAGCTATGGTGCAGCGGAGCCGGCGCTTCCCGGCGGCAGCGCCGGATGATGGTTGGGATAGGGGGGCGGTGTGTAGCGCGGAAGCGGATGCTCGCGTAACATGCGCAGCGCCGTCTCTACGGCTGCCTCTAACTGCGGATCGTGCCCTTCACGGACGAGGCGAGGATCTTGAACGACCTCGATATTCGGAGCGACACCGTGGCCTTCGACTTCCCACTCTCCTTGCAAGCCGCCGATCGCGATGCGCGGGGCCATCACATTCCCGCCGTCCATCAGCGTCGGATATCCGCCGATGCCGACGAGGCCTCCCCACGTGCGCACCCCGACGAGCGGCCCGAGCCCCGCCTTCTTGAAGAGCCACGGCATCGCGTCGCCTCCGGAGCCCGCATACTCATTGATGACCATCACCTTCGGACCGTAGATCGCCAACGGCGGGTCGAGGTACGTGTTGCCGTCGCGCGCTTTGATGATCGCTCGCGCGCGCCGGCTCAACAGATCGATCACGTAATCCGCGATCTGCCCGCCGTGATTGTAGCGCTCGTCGAGGATCACGCCCTCGCGGTTTACTTGAGCGAAGAAGTACCGATTGAAGTTTGTGAAGCCGCCGAATCCCGTATCGGGCATATAGACGTATGCGAGCCTTCCGCCGCTCAAGCGGTCGACGAGGTCGCGGTTATGCTCGATCCACGCGAGCTTGCGAAGATTCGCCTCGCTCGCGAGCGGGATGACGGTGACGTCGCGTGCGTCGCTGCCGTCCGGGTTGATACCGACGCGGATCGTGGTTTGTTGCCCGGCCGTATTTTGAAAGAATGCGTACACCTCTCGATCGGTCGTGACCGGTGTTCCATTCACCGCAAAGAGATACTCACCGGCTGTGACGTCGACGCCGGGCTGCGTGAGCGGCGCGTGCAACTCGGGATTCCAGTTCTCACCAGTGTAGACTTTCGTGAAGCGCCAATGCCCGTTCTCGATCGTGTAATCGGCGCCGAGCAAGCCGACGCTGACGTTATGTGGAGGCTGCGAAGGCGGTCCGTTCACCCAAAGGTGCCCGACGGAAAGGTAGCTCAGCATCTCGTGCGTGAGGTAGGTGAAGTCATCGCGCGAGGCGAGGCCGGGAAGAAAGACGGAGAAGCGCCGCTCCGCTGCGCCGATGTCGAGCCCGTGGTGGTGTGGGTCGTAGAAGAAGTCGCGTTCGATGCGCCACGTCTCGTGGTACATCTGTGCCCATTCCTCGCGGGGATTGACGAAAATCTGCATCTCGCCCGTCGCGAGCATTCCTTCGTCGGCTTTCGGCGGTGAAGCCGTGGAGACGATCGCCCACGTCGACTGACGCGGCTGCGTGCCGGCGCGCTCGAGCAAGATTTTCTTACCGTTTGCGCTCACGACGAAGCTCGCAATGCCCTGAGCCCACGTTGTCGCCCGTTGCGAGGAAACGTCGAAGCGCAGGAGCGATAGCTGCGGTGCCGCCTCGGCCACCGTCACGAGCGGTGCTTCGGAGACGAAGATCGTGCCGGCGTCGGCGGCTTGAAGCGAAACGTAGTTGGCCGCCGGCAACGGCAGCGAGACGATGCGCTGGCCGATACCGGCGAAATCGATCGGAGCAGAAGCGGCCGGATGCTCAGGCTTCTCCGTCCCTTCGTTCTCGTCGTCGCTCTGCGGCGCAATCGGTGAGGTGCTCGAGTTGCGGAGGACGGCCGCGTAGACGCTGCTCGCCACGGGTCGCTCGTCGGACTCCATGTCGAGCCCGTACGCCGTCAATCCGGTGTCGGTGCTCGCAAGGAAATACAAGTAGTTGCCGGTACGATCGAACGACGGGCTCGTCGCGTCGCTCATCCCGTCGGTGAGTTGATGCGTCGTGTGATCGCTCGTGTCGTAGGCGAAGATCGCGCGGAGGAAATTGCGAAGTTGCCGTGAGTACGCGAGGTAACGGCTGTCAGGCGACCATGTTGCGTCGAGCCGGAGAGCGGTGAAGTCTTCGTACGGCTGCTCGTCGATCTTCATCGCGTGGGGATGAGGCTCCGAGATATCGATGTAGTAGATGCCGAGGTGCTTGTCGGCGTACGCGATCTTCGTGCTGTCGGGAGACCAGATTGGCGAGTAGTAAAATGAAGGGGAGGGCTCGAGCTGGTAGACGCGCTCGGGCTGTACACCGAACTGATCGCGGATGCGCAGCGTGTACTCGCCGCCGGCATCGGAGAAGTATGCGACCCACTTGCCGTTCGGGGACCACGCCGGATCGCGTTCCTCGATACCCGGCGTCCGCGTCAGGTCTCTGATCGACCCGTGCTCGGCGGGGACGGTGAAGATATCACCGTGCGCTTCGAAGACCGCACGCACGCCGCTCGGTGAGATGTTCGCGTTGACGATTTGATCGCCGGCCGCTTCCCAATGGGGCTGGACGTCGACCATATCGGCGTGGATCGAAATCGGAACTTCATGCTCGCTTCCGGTCGACGGGTCGTAGACATGAATCGAGTCGAACTGAGAGTAGACGATAGCGCCGTCATTCGCGGAGGCGGAGACGATGTCGAAGCCGCGATCGTTGGAGACGAGCCGGCGCACTGCACCCGTATGCGTATCGTATCCATAGAGGGTATACGAGCCTTCTCGATCCGAAACGAAATAGACCGTATCGCCGATCCACATGGGGAAGCGATCGTTGGAGTTGTGGCGCGGGATCGCGACGACCGAAGAATCTTCCATCGTGGCGATCCAGATCTGCGTCGTCTGCCCACCGCGGTATCCCTGCCAGAACGGCTCCCATTGATCGTTGGGAACGTACGCGAAGCGCGTTCCATCGGGCGAGAACGAGCCTGCGCTGACATCGGGCAGCGGCAGCACGCGAGCTATGCCGCCCTGTGTCGAGACCGTATACGCTTGCTGGGCATCGGTCGGGCTGTTGCGCAGCGAAACGAAGACCACGTTCTTGCCATCCGGTGTCCAACCGATGACGGTGTCGTGGCCGGGATGATACGTCAGACGGCGCGGTTCACCACCGATTGCCGGAACGGTGTACACGTTGAAGTTGCCGTCGTAGTCGGCGCTGAAAGCGATCGTCTCGCCGTCCGGCGAGTAGAACGGGGCGCTCGCGATATCGTAGCCCGTAACGAGCCGCCGCGCCTCACCCCCGGATCGCGGCACAGTCCAGATATCGCCGCCGTAAACGAAGGCGATCTCGGTGCGGCTGATCGTCGGTGATTGGAGGATGAGCGGCGCGGCGGATGCTGTCGCGAAACAGGCACAGAGAAGCGCACCCGTCAGGAACGCTGAGCGTAGGATCGGCATGCGCTTTGCGTTAGCGGCACACCATGTAATACCTTGTATCGCGCCGTTGCTCTATACGGGCGTGCAGTTCCAGTACGTCTCTGACGAACCGCCGGGCCCCGTATTGTACCAGGTGCCGAGCCGAAACGTGTTACTCTCCGAGAGCGTCGCATCCGCTCTGTTGAATCGGTAGTACTGCGTTCCGTACGTGCCTGAGTCG
>JASHTE010000338.1 GCA_030040695.1 Vulcanimicrobiota bacterium
GCCGTCGCGCGCCGGCCGGCGCAGCGCCGCTTCCGTCGCCCGCCGCGCTTTCCTGCGAGTCTGCCGCAGCTTTTGCGACTTTGCCGTCGGTCGCCGCGAGCGCCTTCTTCCCGACGTCCTCCGTCACGACGTGCTCCGAGTCGAGCACGGAGAGTGGCTGATGGTAGCGGCGTAGCATGTAGATCTGCTGTCCCATCGTGAGTGCGTTGTACGAGAACCAGTAGAGGATCATCGCCGATGGCCACTGCGCGCGCCAGCCCATGTAGCCGATCATGATCGGCAGAAAGATTGCCATCATCTTCTGCACTTGCGCCTGTTGCTCGTCGGTCGACGGCGCGCTTCCGTAGCGCATGCTGAAGTACATCGACACGGCGTAGAGAGCGAGGAGCACGACGTCGGGCTTCGCGAGGCTCGTCGCGACGATCGCGGGATAATGCGCGGAGAGCGCGCTGCCGATCCAGAGGAACGGCGAATCGAAGCACATTGCATGCAGCTGGTCGTGCAACGGAAACGACGCGAACCACGCCGGCGGCGCTTCGCCGTTGCACATCTTCGTCTTGATCGTGTCGTTCAGCGCGATCACCCAGTAAACGCTGTAGAGAATGGGCAGCTGCACGAGCATGGGCAAGCAGCCCGCGAGCGGATTCACACCCGCCTCGCGGTAGAGCGCCATGGTTTCCTGCTGGAGGCGCTGCTGGTCGTCTTTATACCGCGCCTGCAATTGCTTCAGGCGTGGCGCGATGCGTTGCATCGCGAGCATTGCCTTGAACTGCTTGACGTTGAGCCCCCAGAACACGAGCCGGATGAGGAGTGCGAGGAGGACGAGGCTCACGCCGAGATTGTGAACGGCGAGATTCAGCCCCTGGACGACCCACCATGTCAGCGCGACGAACGGATCGAGCCACGACGTCGCGAGCAAAACGTGCAACGGGTTACTCGCTCACGCGCTTCGGCACGAGATCGACGCCGCCGGGATGCCACGGATGGCAGCGCGCGAGCCGGCCTAGGGCGAGCAATGCCCCGGAAGGCAACCCGTGACGCTCGATCGCGAGCTGCGCATACTGCGAGCAACTCGGATAGAAACGACAGGCGGGCGGCAAGACCGGCGAGATAAAGCGCCGGTAGAGCCGGATCAAGGTGACGACGGTGCGTTGCACGCTCACGCTGCTTCGAGCGCCGAGCGTAGATCGCTGCGAAGTCGTTGAAATTTCGCGCCCGCCGCTGCGGGGCGGGCTACGACGAGCAGCCGCTCCCCCGCACGAGCGAGGAGCAGCTCCTGAAGTGCGGCGGCGATGCGGCGGCGCACCGTGTTCCGAACGACGGCCTTCCCAACACGGGTGTCGACGGTGATCCCAGCCCGCACAACAGGTTCGCCGGGCGCGGGTAAGCGGTAGAGAAAGAGCGTGGGGTAGCTCTTCACGCTGCCGCGTCGGCGCAGGGCGGAAAAATCTCCGCGGCGCTTCAGCGCGGCGTAGCTACGCGCCACTAGACGGTGAGGCGGTGGCGACCCTTCCTCCGCCGACGGGCGAGGACGCGGCGGCCGTTCTTGCTCCGCATCCGCTCGAGGAAGCCGTGAACGCGCTTGCGGCGGCGGTTGTGCGGCTGATACGTCCGCTTCATCTCTCAATCGAACTCCTGGCTGGTGACTCGCGCAAGTATACGGGCGGGGGGCTCGGGCGTCAAGCATTTCGGTGCTGTCCTAGTTTGCCGGAAAGGCCCATAAAATCAGGCTTTCGGTAGCGTTCTCCTTTACGCTATCATGGAGGCCGTGAGCGTGGGATCGAAGCGGCTTTTGCAGCTGGCGCTCGCTGTGGCTGGGGCGGTCGTCCTATGGGTCTGGGTGCTACCGCTCGTGCAAGTCCTCTGGTGGTGCCTCAGCGGCAGAGGACCGTGCCTCTAGCGCGGTGAGGCGGAACCGTGTCCTGGGGCTGCGATGCCAAAACGCTCAAGCAAGCCTCGACTCCGTTTTGCTCGCCGCTTTGTCGAGGACCTCGCGAGCTGCGTCAAGACCATCGTGCAAATATCGACGGACGGTTTCGCGATGTACCGCGAGCATTCACCGCTACTTTGCGGAGCGCGCTGACTACGGCATGGACGTAAAGACCTGTGTGCGCGACCTGGAAACTTACGAAACGCGCTACAGTGCGCCGAAGGTCATCGAGCGCCGCCGCATCCGGGTCTTTGGCGTTCCCGATGAACGCTATATCTCAACGGTCGCATATCGAGCGGCAGAATCTCACGATGCGTATGAGCATGCGCCGCTTCACGCGCCTCGCTAATGGTTTCTCGAAGAAGATGGTTAACCTTGACCGGGCGCTCGCGCTGCACCACATTCACTATAACCTTTTGCCGCGTTCACTCGACGCTCAAGACGACGCCCGCGATAGCTTCACGGCTGACGGATCGTATCTGGACTTTGCACGACCTCGCCCGGCTTCCGGACCTTATTCTCGGAGCGGCGGCCTAGGAGCACCTTCACTAACAGCAGGACTGCGATTACCGCCGCGCCTACAGCATAAATATCGTCCTGGGCTAGGACGCTGAGGTAGTATCCCGTGAGCGCTTCGTT
>JASHTE010000339.1 GCA_030040695.1 Vulcanimicrobiota bacterium
GTGCCGCCGCGCGCCTCCTGCGCTTGACGCAAATCACCGGCCTGCAATCGCTCGCATCGTTCTTCGGAATGCGTGAACTCGCCGAGCTCGCCCCGCGAATTCCTTCGCACGCCTTCGTCCCTCGAGGACAGCGCTACGAGGTGAAGCCGGCACAGGGGCTCGCGTTTCTGCATACTGGGTGCGTCATGCAGGTCGCCTTCCCCGCGGTACACGAAGCGACGATCCGGATGCTGCGACGCGCGGGGCTGAGCGTCACCGTTCCGGCTGAGCAGGGGTGTTGCGGCGCGATCGCCGTGCATGCAGGCGAGAGCGAGTTAGGGCGAGAGATGGCACGCAGGAATATCGAGGCGTTCGAGCGTTCGGGAGCGGACGTCTACGTCGTCAACGCCGCCGGCTGCGGTTCGGCGTTGAAAGAGTATGCCGAACTATTCGCGCCGGAGGATCCATGGCGACCGCGCGCACAGCGTTTCGCCCAGCGCGTTCGCGATGTTCTCGAGGTGCTCGACGCAGTCGAGCTGCCGGCAGCGCAAATCACTTTCGACGCGACGATCACGTATCAGGAGCCGTGCCACCTTGCCAACGCGCAGCGGGTCACGGCGGCACCAAGGCGTCTTCTCGCGAGGATTCCGGGAGCGAGGTTGATCGAGATGCGCGAGAGCACGATCTGCTGCGGAAGCGCCGGAATCTATAATCTCACGCAGCGCGACATGGCTACTCGGCTTCAACGGCGGAAGGTTGAGGCCGTCATCGAGACGGGCGCGGACATCGTCGCGACCGCAAATCCGGGCTGCGCCTTGCAACTGGAGGCCGGCCTGCGCTCTCTACGCAGCTCGACGCAGGTACGGCACGTCGTCGAGCTACTGGACCGCGCCTATCCCTTCGAGCGCCTCGCCCAGTGACCCAAAGATCGTGAACACGCGGCAGAGGCCCGTAATGTTGAACAGGCGGGCAATCGGGCCATCGCTGACGACAAGCTCGACGCGTCCGCCCGCTTCGGCGGCGCGGCGGTAAGCACCGACCAGCGCGCCTAGGCCTGTAGAGTCGAGAAACTCCACCTGCGTAAGGTCGATGATCAAATCGTGATGCTTCCCTGTGCTGAGCTCAGCGAGGGTTTCCTTCATCAGGCGCGTCGTGGCGACGTCCAGGCTTCCTGAAAGACGTAAGATCATCGTCCTTCCCTCATTCTCGGGAAGACGCTCGATCACCAGATCTTCAGCCACGCCAACGCCTTAAAGAATAGGCGCCGGCGCTCCTGCCGCGCCGTGTCGCTTTTGTTTTTCAGCGGAAGAGTGGAACCATCGGCACGACGCCGGCTGCGTCGGCCTTTCGCAGGTGCTCGCGGATTCCGAATGCATCTTCGATGGTGCGTAGGAGCGAATAGTGATTGTATGGCGTCGAGTCGCTCGCGTGGCGTGGGCCGTGATTCGTAACGACGATCGTCGGGATGTGTCCCCCACCGCGATTTGCCGGGTCACTTCGATCGTTCCCGCAGCATCCGATGAACGTGTCGTCGTCGTTCTCGTCAAACGTGATGACAATCGCCGCATTTTGCGGCGAGCGCCAGACCGGAGAAGCCATGATGCGTCCGGTGATCGCCGCGATGTTTGCGTCGCCACGCCAAATGAGCTTCCCAAGGTGAAAATACTCACAGTCTTCTGGCGTGCCGGGTCCCTGCGCGCCGTGCATCTCGTTACAGACGTTTGGGATCACGAGCGAGAAACTCGGGACCCCGCCTGACGATAGATCGTGATAGAACTGCTTGAAGTCGACGAGGTGCCGCGCACGTTGCGGATCACGCTGGACGGAGAGGAAGTTGATAAACCCCGAATGCTTCGACGCATAGAGGCCTGCCGAGGCGACGAGAGAACCCGGCGCCGGCAGCGATTCAAGGTAGTTCTTCCACGTCAGACCGGCAGCTTGGAGCTGAGTAGCCAAATTTGGGGCGTCGACCGTGTGATTGACGTAGCCGCTCTCATCGCTGCCAGGGCAGCCGGGATCGTGCTGTCGCGGTCGGCAAAAGTACGCGTCGTCATCGCGAATACCGTAGGTGTAGCCGCCGACGAGGGCGACGTAGTTTGGCTCGCTCGGGTGCGTTTCGGCGAAGAAATTCGTTGCGTTCCCGTATTCCTGTGCGAGGCGTGTGATCGTTGGGGCGTCCGGACTGCCGATGATCTGTCCGTAATCCTTGTTTTCTTCCACGATCACGAAGATGTGGGCGTATCGTGGCATCGCGATATCGGACGCGGCAATTGACGATGCTCGCGCGATCGCCGCTATTGCAGCGGCGATGAGCAAAGCGAAGAGGGCAACGAGACGCTTCTTTACGCTCGGCGGTCGCGGGGGCTGCTCCATCATGGTCGCGGCTCTTGGCCGCCCCGTCGTCGGGGTCCCGCGGCGGATGGGAGGATGCGTGGTCACGCTCCAGCATAAGCAAGCGATATGCTGTTCATGGTTACCGAGCATTTTAAGGAAGGCAAAGCGCAGGTCGGTGAGCGGTACAAAACCCACGGCCGCATGCTGCCGGACGGCGTAACCTACCACGGCAGCTGGGTCGATTTGACCGGAACGCGCTGCTTTCAGCTCATGGAGGCCGTCGACGCGACCGCACTCGCACCGTGGCTCTCCCGCTGGTCGGACCTCATCGACTTCGAAGTGACCGCCGTAGCGCCCTCATCCGACTTCTGGCACTAAGTAGGAGCGTAGTTCGCCGCCCAAGCGAGGCAACGCCGTGCACGCTACCGGAGAGGCTCCGACCGACGAGCGGAGCTAGGACGGCGTGAGCGAGGAGACGGAGCAGCAGGAGCGAGTCATGGACGGCGAGGGACGAGCGTCTCGACGGTAACGTACACAGCGTTGCCTCGCATGAAATCTGGGGTGGCTGGATTCGAACCAACGCATGGCGGAGTCAAAGTCCGCTGCCCTTTCCCCACTGCGCTTCGCGCATCGGGGACCCCAAAACCGTAAGACTCCGCTCTGCGCTGCGCGCCTTCGCTGCGGTAAGGCAGCGGCAAGACTTGTTGACTTGAGCGACTCTGGGGTGGCTGGATTCGAACCAACGCATGGCGGAGTCAAAGTCCGCTGCCTTACCGCTTGGCTACACCCCAGCGATGCCGCTAGCGCTTACCCAAGCGCAGGCCCGCGCCCTTGTTAGCCGCGCCTTCTCGGGCTCGGACGCTCGAGCTTTCTCAACCGCTGATCGATAGCGGCGAAGCCTTGACGCATCTCCGCGCGCAAGCCGTTGGTTTCCTCACGCAGGCCGTCGGTTTCTGTGCGCAGGCTGCTCGTCTCGGCACGCAGGCTGCTCGTCTCGGCACGCAGGCTGTTCGTCTCGGCACGCAGGCTGCTCGTCTCGGTACGCAGGCTGTTCGTCTCGGCACGCAGGCTAGTAATCTCCGCCCGTAAGCTAGTCGTCTCCGTGCACAGGCTCGTCGTCTCTGCCCGCAACTCGTTTACCGCCCCGTGCACATAGTCGAGACGCTTATCGACGCGCGCGAAGCCCGCGCCTACTGCTGCGTGAAGATCGAGCAGGCCATTATAGACGTCCGCGAGGCTCGGAGCACCTTCCATGGCAGAGAGCCTACCATACGGATGTTGCCGCCGTATTTCCTCGGTGTCGGGAAAAATCTAGCGAATTAGATTCTTGGCGCCGAGGTAGCGGTTCGCCCAGTACGCGTCGGAGAGGTTGCTGATCATCACGCCGCGGCTCGAACTCGCGTGCACGAACCGGCCATGACCGAGATAGATACCGACATGCGACGGGCCTTCTTCGTACGTTTGGAAGAAGACAAGATCGCCGGGACGCAGTTGCTTGACGCGCCGCCCGGCATAGAACTGCGCATCCGCAGTGCGCGGCACGTGGATTCCGTGCATTGCGAAGACGTGCTGCACGTAACCTGAGCAGTCGAACCCTTCAGATGTCGTCCCACCGAAGACATACGGAACGCCGAGGAAACGCAGGGCACTCTTGGTTAGGCGTTGGGCGAGCACGGACGTGCGCGCGATCACGCTGCTGGCGAAGCGGCCGATGATCGCGGCGTGGTGGACGTGCCTAACGACGACCTTCTCTGAGAGCCACTGCCCGATGTCGGGGCTCGTCCTATCGGCACTAAGCTGCGCGAAGTTCCCATCCTGGCGAGCGTGGGTCGCTGCGGCCTGACTCACGCCGAACGAGCCGGCCAAAAGCACGAAGACCCAAACAGCGAGCGAAAAACGCAACGGCAACTCCTCTTTCTCAACACTTACGAGGTTAGTTGACGGGTTCGGGCGAGAAAGACCGCCCTAGGACC
>JASHTE010000340.1 GCA_030040695.1 Vulcanimicrobiota bacterium
CGGCACGGCGCGTTCGACGCTCTCGCACGAGACGGGCGTCGTGGGTTACGCGCCGCAGCTCATCAACGCTCCAGCGCAGTATGCACCGCTCATCGAGTATCTCGTCGGAGAAGTTCTCGTGGTCGAAGACACACGCACGGCAATGCAGCTCTTCGAGAGCGGCGCTGCCCGGACGATCGTCACACTCGGCGGCGAGATGGTGACGGACGGTGCCCTCACCGGCGGGCGCTTCCAGCGCGAGCGTTCGATCCTCTCACGTCGCGCGCACGCGGCGCAGCTCCGCGATCAGCTCGCGGAAATGCGCAGCACTCTCGCTGCGTTCGACGCGCAGGCACACGAAGCGCGCAAGCGCGCCGAGAGCACGGAGCGAGCCCGCGAGCAAGCGCGCGAGACGGCGGCTCGGCACGAGCTGTCGCTCGCGGAGGCGCGCGCCGAGACGGCGCTGCGTAGCAGCGAGATCGAACGGCTGCAACGAGAGGTTGCGGCAACCGGCGGCGATGCACCGCTGCCGGAGACGCGCGCATCGCACAAGCACATCGAAGGGTTGCGACGAGGCGTCAGCGAGACCGACGCGCAGATCGACAAGGCGCGCGAGGAACGTGAATCCCTCTTACAGCGGCAGAGTTCGCTGGAGGGCGACGTGCACACGGCGGAGATCGAAGAGCGCGACGTCGGGGCCGCCGGAGAGAGCCGCCGGACACGCATGACGCAGATCGAGGCGGAGCTGGGAATGATCGTCTCGCAGTTTGCCCAGAATCCGGCGAGCGACGAAGAATGCCGCGACGTCGAAGAGCGCTATCGAAAGGAGCCGGACTCCGTCGTCGAGGATCTGCCGCGTCTGCGCGACGAGCTGACGCGGCTTACCGCGAACGTCAACCTGAACGCCGAAGCAGAGCGCGAGGAACTCGCGGAACGCGAGCGGTTCTTGCGGACACAGCTCGACGACCTCACGCAGGCGCGCGAGACGCTGCTCGAATCGATCAAAGAGATCGAGCTACAGACGCAGTCTCAGTTCAACGAGACGTTCGAGCGCGTCGTACGGGAGTTTGCCCAAGTGTATGCGCGGCTCTTCGAGGGAGGGACTGCGCACATGTGGCAAACGAACCCCGAGAATCTTGCGGAGACCGGAATCGAGATCGCGGTACAGCCGCCCGGAAAGAAGCAGATGCCGTTGCCGGCGCTCTCCGGCGGCGAGCAGGCGATGACCGCCGCAGCTTTGATTTTCGCATTGATTCGAGTGCGCCCGGCGCCCTTCTACCTGCTCGACGAAGTGGACGCCGCGATGGATGACGCAAACGTTGCCCGTTTCTCTGAGATGGTGCGCGAGCTGTCGAGCGGCGATGCTGAGATGATCATCGTGACGCACAACAAGAAAACCATGGAACTGGCGAATCAGATGTACGGCGTGACGATGCGCGAGTCGGGTGTGACATCGATCATCTCTGCGGAACTGACGCCAGAGCGTGAGCCGGCCTTTACCTGATCCGCGGGAAGCCGCGCTTCTCTCGCTCTCGAACACCGACGGCGCCGTGGAGCTCGCGCGCGCATTAGAGGCTCGGGGAATGCCGATCTACGCGACGACCGGAACGAAGGCGTTCCTTGCACGTGGCGGTGTGGATACTCACGACGTCGAGGAGCTCACCGGCTTCCCCGCGCTCTTCGGCGGACGCGTCAAGACGCTGCATCCCGGCATCCTCGGCGCGATTCTCTACGATCGCGACATTCCCGAGCACCGAGCAGAGGCAGCCCTCCACGGCATCATGCCGATCTCCGTCGTCGCGGTGACGCTCTATCCGCCGCCGGAGATCGACATCGGCGGCGTCGCGCTCCTACGCGCCGCGGCGAAGAACTACGCGCACGTCAGCGTGCTCTGCGATCCCGAAGAATACCCTGCGTTCATCGTGTCTTTGGCGCAGGGGGGTCCGGATCTGACTCGCCGTCGGGCGCTCGCGATTCGAGCACTCGACCACGTCGCGACCTACGACACCGAAAACGCTCAGCGCCTAGCCGAGGCGCGGGTGACCGCCCCGGAGCTTCGGCTTGCACTGCCGCTGCACTCGTCGCTGCGTTACGGAGAGAATCCCCACGAAACCGGCGCCTTCTTTGCGACCGCCGACGGGCTTACGCCGGAGCAGCTCCACGGCAAAGAGCTTTCGTACAACAACCTTCTCGATCTCGACGCGACGTTGCGTCTCCTCGCACGCTCTCCGCTTTCGATGCAGGCAGAGGGGGACGCGGTGCGTGCGGTTGTGGTGAAGCACACGATTCCCTGCGGGGCCGCGCAGCGAGGCGCGTCTGCGGCAGCGGTGCGCGAAGCGCTCGACGCCGATCGCGTCTCCGCCTACGGCGGCGTCGTCGCGCTCGATGCCGTACTGACGCGCGATGCTTCGGCGCTTCTGGCGGGAGTCTTCCTCGAGATCGTCGCTGCGCCGGCGTTCGACGACGCCGCGCTCGAGCTGCTGCGCCGCAAGCGAAACCTGCGCGTCATGCGTTTCGCGCGAGAGCTGCCGCTGCGACTGTCGCGCGAGCGGCGCCTGCGCAGCGCCCTCGGCGGCGTACTCGCGGAGGAGCCGGACTCGCAGGCGGAACCGGAAGCGCTGCGCGTCGTCTCGCGTCGTCAGCCGACGGAAGGGGAACAGCGTGACGCCCTCTTCGCCTGGGATATCGTGCGCCACGTGAAATCGAACGGCATCGTCGTTGCCAAGGACGGCGTAACACGCGGCATCTGCGCCGGCCAAACCAACCGCGTGAGCGCCGTCGAAATTGCCACCGCGCGCGCAGGCGCCGAGGCGATCGGCGCCGCCTGCGCGAGCGACGGTTTCTTTCCATTTGCGGATGGCCTGGAGGCCGCGATTGCCGCCGGTTGCACCGCAGTCATCGCTCCCGGCGGCTCGATTCGCGACGGCGAGGTCGTCGAGGCTGCCGACCGCGCCGGAATTACGCTCTTGTTCTCCTCTCGCCGTCACTTCGCACACTAACAGGAGGGACGATGCCTCGCTTTTTGCACACGTCGATCTTCGTCAACGACATGGACGAGTCGATCGCGTTCTATCGCGACAAGCTCGGCTTGAAGCTGCTCGACGGACCTTTTCACTATCCGGGCAACGCCGACATGGCGTTCGTCGGCAAAGATTGGAATGCGTACATCGAGCTCGTCTACGATCTCGAAGAGCATCCGCCGTACGAGCTCGGCAATCGCTACGAGCATCTCGCCATCGAAGCCGACGGCGATCTGAGAGCCTACGTCGATTCGCTCAAGGAGAAGGGCGTGCGGGTTCTCAAGGGCGTCTATGCGTCACCAGGCGGAACGCGTGCCATCGCCTTCGTCGAAGATCCGAACGGAATTCCCGTCGAGCTGCTCGAGCCGCGCAAAGAGAAGACGCTATCGTAGCGCTTCATCGATAGACAAATGGATCGCTTGGCGGCGCGATGCGCTGGGTGCGTCGCGCCTCCAAGCGCAGATCCTCGCCCGAGCGCACGACGACACCGTCGACAGACAGCCACGAGCCAGATGCAAAACGTAGAAGATGCGCGAGGCGAACGGCCACCGGCGCTGCGTCGGTGCGGCAGCACGTGATCGCGTAGCGCACGAGAGCGTCGCTGCCTTTACCGTGCACGAGCTGCCCGGTGAACGTGAGACTTTCGCCCGGAAAGAGGTCCGTGAGCGTCGTTTCGGTCGCCGTGTAGACCGGCGCCGGCGCGACGATGAACGCGCCTGCGAGCATGAGCGTCGGTGCGATCCGCGTCGCCGTTGAGGACGCACGGCGATGCACGAATGCGAGCGCTGCGCAGCCGATCGCGCAGAGCGCGAGTGGAGGCGCGAAGCGCGGGTGCACGAGCGCGCCACCGCCACGCGCGACGACCACTACGAGCGCGGCGCACAACGTTGCGTAAGCGAGCCCGTCATGGCCGATGTGCGCGTGCTTCTCTCGAATGAGCGCGCGGACGTCGATGACGCCGCTCGTGCAGAGGAGGCCGACTGCTGCAAGCGGTGCGCGCGCGTGAAGCGATGCCGCAAGCGCGACCGCGCCAAGCGCGCATGGTGCCGCGCCAAATCCCAGGAGCGCTCCCGCAAGCCACTGTAGCGCCGGATGAACACTCTCGATCCGCAGCTCTCCGAATGCGTGAAGGACGACTCCGCCGAGCAGTGCGGCGGGAAGAAGCGAGAGGAGCTGGTCCAGGAGCGGCGCCGCGTCCTCCGCTCGGTCCCTCGACTCCGCTCGCTCTGGTTTGGGACGACAGAGGCGGGATACGAGGAGCGCTGCGGTGAGGCGCGCGAGGGCAACGGCGGGGCCGAACGTCAGTGCCGTCGCGGCGGCTGCGGGAAGGGATCGTGCAGAGGCGCCGCCGGCGCAGCCACAGCCGAGAAGCGGCAGCAAGCCTGCGGCACGCAGACGCGGTACACGCGAGAGCAACGCCTGGAGCAGCACCCCGGCAAGAATAAATGCCGTCCCTTCGAACAGGGAGGCCGCGGCGGTTGCGAGCACGCCGCGCCC
>JASHTE010000341.1 GCA_030040695.1 Vulcanimicrobiota bacterium
CGCCGTAGCCGTAATCGGGAAACCCATAGAGCCGAGTCGGCTGCTCCGTCCGGTCGATGAAGAACGCCGGACACCGCCCGATCGAAAAACTGTCGTTCAGCGGCTCGAACCAATGCTGCACGTTGCGTTGCACGACGAGCGGGAGACCGAGATCGAGCGAGAGCGCCTCGAGC
Organism: Vulcanimicrobiota bacterium; assembly: GCA_030040695.1. Lineage (GTDB taxonomy): Bacteria > Vulcanimicrobiota > Vulcanimicrobiia > Vulcanimicrobiales > Vulcanimicrobiaceae > Tyrphobacter. The sequence goes on from JASHTE010000341.1 coordinate 174, forward strand.
CACGCCCCCGCGCAGAGCGCGACGCGTGTCGCCTCTACGGTCGATCCGTCCTCGAGCTCGACCGTCACGCCGTGCGCCGATGGTTTACGGTACCACCGCGCGACGCGCGCTTCGAAGAGCATCTCCGCCCCTGCCGCCTGAGCCCGCCGCAGGTGCGCCGCAACCGCCAGCTCCGGCACGACGAAGCCGCCCTCGGGCTCGAAGACTCCGTGTTCATCGTCGCGGGGTGCGAACATCGGGAATCGCCGGCGCATCTCGCGCAGGTCGAGCTCCTCGACCGCGAGCCCATGGAGGCGCGCGCTTTCCAGCGTTTTCACGATGATGTTGCTCTTCGGGCGCGCAGCCGTGAGTATACCGGTAACGACGAGGAGACGCGTGCCGTCCTCGTTCTCGAGCGCACGCCACAAATCGTACGCCCGCTGCAGCATCGGCACGTACGCTGGATGCTCGAAGTATGCTTTGCGAATCAAGCGCGAGCGCCCGCTCGAGGAGCCGAGATCGTGATCGGGCGTGAACTGCTCGATACCGAGCACGCTCGCGCCGCGGCGCGCGAGTTCGGCGAGCGTGGCGCTCCCCATGCCTCCCAGCCCGATGACGACGGCGTCCACGCTCTTCTTCATGAAGGCGCTCGGTCAATGACGTGCAGCCAGAGCCTCCTCGTATTCCAGGTGCGCTCTCAACGTCGCGAGCGTCATCGTGCCGCTGCCGATCAGCCAACGGTGGAATTCGCGAACGTCGTAGCGCGAGCCCAAACGCCGTTTCGCGTCGGCGCGGTATGCCAAAATCGTCAACTCGCCCAACTTGTAACCGAGCGCCTGCGCCGGCAAATCCAAGGAGTACCGCAGCGTCTCGGTTTCGATCTGGTGCTCGGTGAGCACGGTATTGTCGCGCATGAATCGTTGCGCGCGCGCGAGGCTCCATCCCATGTCGTTCATGCCGGTGTCGACGACGAGGCGGCATGAAACCATCATATCCTGCATGAGGCGACCGACGCGGTAGTACGGGTCGCCGTATAAGCCCATGTCGAAACCCAACTGTGAGGAGTATTCTGCGTAGCCCTCGACGTACGCGACGACACTGAAATCGTACCGCCGTACCGGCGGCAATGCGTCATTCTCCTGTTGGAGCGAGATCTGGAAGTGATGCCCGGGGATCAGCTCGTGCATGATAAGCGCTCCCGCCTGCGGTAGCCACGTCGTTCTCGGGTGCGAGGCATTATACCGATAGATGCCCCGTACTCTGCCGGCGGTCGGCGCATCGTAGTAACCGAACGTCTCCGCGCCGGCAAGGTTCGCGGGAAGCGGTTCGACGCCGTACGGCGCCGTCGGAAGCCTGTCGTAGAAGAGCGGCACCCTGCGCGCGACGCGCCCGACGAACCACTCCAGGCGGTCGCCGATCTCCGCTCCCGACGTAGCAAAGAAGCGGGGATCGGTCTTGAGGTACTCCCGAAATGCGGCGGCGCTTCCCTTGAACCCCATCGCCTTTTGCACATCGTCAATCTTGCGATTGAGCAGCGCGACTTGCTGCAGGCCGATCGCGTGTATCTGCTGCGGCGTGAGATCCAACGTCGTGACGCGCGACACCATGTAGAGGTAGTACGCCTTACCTCCGGGATACTGCGACTGGCCGACGCCCGTCGGCGCGCCCACGCGGTATGCTCCGCCGAGGTAGGCGACGAGCGCTTTGAAAGCCGGCGCGACGTCGTCGTCGATCGCCGCGTCGATCGTGCTCTCGAGAGTGCGCGCATCCGCGGGACTCAACGCCGTGAGCCGCCGAGGATCGACGTGATATGGACTCGACGCCGCCGGCGCGAGCCACGGTTGCAACGCAGCGACGGCGGCGTCGGTCTCGACGTTCGGCAGAATGATACGGCGCTCGTGTTGTCCGGCGACGAACGCCCGCGCCGAGCGCGCCCAGCGAGCCACGTCGTGGAGGAGCGCTACGTAGCGTGCACCGTCCGCACCGTTCGCGAAGCGAAATGACGAAAATACTTGCAGCATGTACGCGTACGGCTGCTGGTACGGGGTGATCTGCTGCTCGAACCAATAGTACTTTGCGTCGCCGACCAGGCCTTGGGCGTCGTACTGGATCTCACGGTAGGTCAGCCAACGATCGTGATCGAGGCGACCGGGGTCGATCGCCGAGAGATCGCGCAGGACGCTCGCGCCGAATGCGCCGCTCTGCCGTGACGCTTCGAGCGTCGGCGCACGAAGGTGCCGGATCGGAACGCCCAGCTCCATCTGCAGCGCGAAGTTGTTTGAAAGCTCGTACCTCCAATACCGGCCGGCGAGCGCGTCCAAACGGGAGGAGTCGGACGCGGTGCTTGGAGCCGCGATGGCACCGCAGAGCGCGATGACCAGGATGGATGCCGCGTATCGTTTCGCGGGATGACTGTATTTCATGACGAGCTCCTTTCACGGGTATAGCGGTCGAGCCACGCAAGAATCCGCGTGCAGAGATCGATGCGCGTCTCCAATCGATCGACGTGGTGCCCCTCTTCCGGGTAGATGACCAGCTCAGATGCAACGCCGTTCTCGACGAGCGCACGGTGAAACTCCATCGCTTGGCCCGGCGGCGTGCAGCGATCGAGCGCTCCCGCGACGTGCAACGTCGGCGTTACGGCGCTCCGCGCGAACATGACGGCGCTGCGTGCGAGGTACGCTCCTTGCGCGTCGTACGGCGAGGCGGCGAGAAAGCGCCGCATGAAGTCCGGGATGTTCGTCGTGAAGTGGGCCGAGAGATTATCGGTGAGCGGTGCCATCGGAATCGCGGCGCCAAAGCGGTTCGTCTGCGTGACGAGCCAGCTCGACATCTGGCCTCCGTAACTGCGGCCCATCACGCCAAGCCGCTTTCGGTCCGCGATACCGCGCGTGATCAAGAGGTCGATCCCCGCGAGAATGTCGTACGCGTCCTCGCCGAGCAGGTCGCCGCGCACGCGCCGCGCGTAATCCTGTCCGCGGCCGCCGCTGCCGCGCGGGTTCGGATGGAGAACCGCGTAGCCGTGCTTCACGAGCAACGGCGTAAAGACGTACGACATCGACCAGGCGTTTCTAAATGCCCAGACGGGGCCGCCATGGACGAGCACGACGAGTGGGTGCGGGCCGTCGCGATCGGGTGTCGCAACGTATCCGCCGATTTCGAGACCGTCCCGGCCGTTCCACGTGCAGGCTTCGAGCTTGCCGCCGACGCCGCGAAGGTACGCAGCGCCGTCATGTTCGCAGTCGTGAACGACGCGGGCCTCGCCGTTGCGCACGAGGACGATGGCGGGGAATCGCTCGTAGGAGTGGAGGATCGCTGCGAAGCTCCCGTCGGAGCCGAAGGCGGCGTCGGGATACATCCGCCCGCCCGTCGTCTCGCGCGTCACCCAGGTGAGTGAGGAGCGCTCGTCACGAATGCCGATCTCTCCGGCCGCGCATTCGAATCCGCGCGACCCGATGTAGCAGAGCGTTTCATCGTTACGCCACGCCAGCGCTGAGACGTCGACGCCGCTCGTGTCGAGGCGCCGAGCTTTCGCGCTTGCAGCGTCGATGAGCCACACGTCGCCTGCGATCACCATGCGATCGCTACAACAGGCTTGGACGACGGCAACGTGCGCGCCCGACGGCGAGCCCCGCACGAGGCCAAGCTGATCCTCGCGCGAGGCGAGCAGCACGCGCCGCTCTCCCGTCCGTCGCGCGAGGTGCTCCAAACGCGCCCCGTACCACGCACTCTCACGTGGATCGCTCGAGATAACGGCGACGACCGCCTCGTTCCCGCACCACGCCGCCTCCCATGCGGTGAACGCCTCCGTTGAGAGCGGCACGGCGGTCGCGCTACCGACTTCCCAAATCCAGATACGCCGCCATGAGTCTGCCGGTATCGCCTCCTCCACGTACGGGGTCCACGAGGGCAGTGCGTCCACACCGGAAGCGAGCGCTCCGGATCCCTGCGCCCCGGAGAGGTCGGCGCCCACTCCCGCGACGAGCAACAGAATCGCAGTACCGTCCGGAGACCACGCGAACGACTCGACGA
>JASHTE010000342.1 GCA_030040695.1 Vulcanimicrobiota bacterium
GCGGAAACACTGAGCTTCGACGCGGAGCAGCGCTGGATGTACGTCTTGCGCTCAGCCGTGGGGTTGATGATCGGGCTCGCGACGGGGGACAAGGCGTTACAGCGGCTTGCGTTTGACGAGCGCGTTCCCTCGTACGCCTTCGGTTCGGCAGATGCGTACTCGATCGGCCCGGTTGCGGCCGCATACCACGCGTACTACTGCAGCATCGGGAGAGACGATGTGGCGGCGGAGATCTTGCACCGCGGCGTAACGCGGCTTCCGTCGCCGGACTGCGGCTGGCAACTGCTGCAGGCCGTCGCCCTGTGCGGCGAAGCGCGTGACGTGGAGAAAGCGGAGAGGCTCGTTGCGATGTTTCCGAAACACCATCCGGTTGCGCTCGCGCACACGCTGCTCTTCGAGTCCGCGGCCGCCGCGCGTCGAGGAGAGCGGGCGAACGCGGAGCGTCTCGCCGGCGAGGCACAATCGGCCTTCGAGCAGTGCGGGTGGATGTTCGCGGCTGCTCGTTGCGTCGAGATGACGGGGCGTATCGGCGAGGCGCGCCGGCTCTACGCCTCGATGGGTGCACACGCCGATGCCGCGCGGCTCTCGACGGCTCGCGCGCGTCCGGGGCGCCCGCGTCGCGGATACGAGTGCAGCCGGCAACGCCAAGAGATTCTCCGCATGATCGCGCGCGGCGCGACGAATCTTGCGATCGCAGACCGTCTCGGCGTCTCGCCGCGAACGGTGAAGTACCGGATCAGCGAGCTGTATGCCGCCGCCGGAGTCGTCTCGCGTCGCGAGCTTCTCGCGCTTATCGCGTCGGGATCCATCGTTCTACCGCATTCATGAGTGCGATCGCCGCAGTGGCGGAGCGCTACCGCCGCCACCAAACCGAGACGAACTGGTACCTCTGTATGCAAGCGGGACTTCCCGTCGAAGAGATCAGGCCCGTTTCAGAGGAGAACGCGGAGTCTAACGCACGCTTCTGCCGCGGCATTCTCGACGATCTAAAGGAGATCGCGTTTGACTCGCTCGATTCGGGCGAGCGCCTCACGTATCGTGCGCTCGAGTTTTATGCGCGCGGCGAGATCGGAGAGCAAACGTACTTTTGGCTGCAATCGCAGATCACGCCGTACTCCTGCCCGCTGCTCTTCTTGCCGCTCCTCTTCAAGCAGTTTCGTTTCGAGGGGCCCGCGGACGCGGCGCGCTACGTACGGCTGCTGCGCGACTACGCGCGGCTCGTGCGCTCGCTCCTCTCCTTTCTCCAAGGGCAGCACGCGCGCCGGATCATCTTGCCGCGTGCGGAGATCGACGCGGTTTCGGCAATGCTGCACGGCTACGCGGGCGGGTTGGCGAGCTTTGAACGCGAGCAGGCCGGCGCCGCCGCGCACGACGCCATCACGCAAGATATTCGACCCGCCTTTGGCGAGCTCATCGCGTTTGTCGACGGCGCGTATCGCGTCGGAGCTCCGGAGGCCGTCGGGTTAGCACAGTATCCCGGTGGCGAAGAGTACTACGCATATCTGGTAAAGCTGAGAACCACGCGCGACGTCCGTCCGAATGCCCTTCACGAGCGAGGCATGGAGGAGGTCGAGAAACTCGAGCGCGCGTTGGACGGCGTCCGCCACGAGGTCTCCTTCGACGGCGATGCGGCGGCGTTTCGCCGATTTCTCGCGACGGACCGGCGCTTCTTCGCAGATACGACCAAAGCGTATGGGGAGCGCTTGGAACGTCACGTCGAGCGCGCGGCGGCGAACGTCTCGCGCTTCTTTTCACGCATGCCGAGAGCGCCGTACGGCGTTGCGCCGCTACCGAAGGAGCTCGCCGGCTCGCAGACGTTCGGCTACTACGAACCGCCGACACCGGAGAAACCGGCGGGCACGTACCTTTATAATGCCTGGAATCCCGAGAAGACGACGACGCTCAGCCTCGCCTCGCTCATCCTGCACGAGCTGATTCCCGGACACCATTTCCAGATTTGCCTACAGCGGGAAAACAATGCGCTGCCCGCCGTGCGCCGTTACGGTTTCGCCGAGGCCGGCTTCGTCGAAGGCTGGGCCGAGTACGCCGCCCAACTCGGCTTCGAGCTCGGCGTCTATGACGATCCATACGATCGCGCGGGGCGTTTCATGCAAGACATGATGGTCTCCGTGCGGCTGGTCGTCGACACCGGAATGAATACGCTTGGATGGAGCAGAGAGCAGGCCGTCGGCTTCATGCGCGAGCACCTCACGCTGAGCGACGAGCAGCTCGCGACCGAATCGCTCCGTTACTCGACGGACATTCCCGCCCAGGCGCTTGCCTACAAGACGGGGGAAACCACGATCTTGGCGCTACGCGAGCGCTGCGAGAGAGCGTTGGGCGATGCGTTCGACCTTAGGGAGTTCCATGCGTGGGTCATCGGACAGGGCAGCATGACGCTCGACGCTCTCACCGAGCACGTTGCGATGATGTCGGGGTTAGAGGATCACCTTCGCGATGAGAATGCCGACCAGAATGGCGAGTAGAATCCACATGGCCGCTATATACCCCGAGTCATCCGGGATTAACGAAGAGGCGCTCGCTTCGGAAGCAACGACGAGGGAACGGATCGCACGCTGAGCTGCTTCCATGCTCGTTCAGCAACCGGAGGGAGCGCGTCCATGTGCTTCAGGAACGTCGTCACCTGCCAGCGTTCTGTATCGGAGAGCGTTCTGCCGAACGACGGCATGCCGGTAAGACGAATGCCGTGCGTCACCTTCCAGTAGGTCTCTCCGTCGGGGTCGTCTTCGACGCCGTGTCCGCCGAGAGCGGGCGCGTGCTGATAGAGGCCGAAGCCCGCGAAGGTCGGACGACCACGCGCGTCGCCGTGACAGAACGCGCAGTTTTCGCCGTAAATCTTGATGCCCGCCAGCAACGTTTGTGAGTCGTCCGGCAGCGGATTCGTGAGGTTGCGCGATTGGCGCGCAAGTGTGGCTTGCAGCGACGTCCGCGCCAGCCAGCGTTCGAGGAAGCCCGGGCGCGCGTCGGCGTTGGCCTGGACGAATCCCAGCTCGACGCCTGCGTAGGCGAGAACGACCGCGACCAGAATGGTCACGGCGATGCCGAGTACAAAGCCTTTCGCCGCTGAAGCGCCTATGTTCGTCGCGGCTCCCCGGCGCGGTAACGATAGACGATGCGTCCCTTTGTCAGATCGTAGGGGGAGATCTCGACATCGACGCGATCTCCGGGAAGTATCTTGATGCGATGGCGGCGCAGGCGCCCCGCGATGTGCGCGAGGATCGTGTGGCCGTTGTCCAGCTCGACGGCGAACGTCGTGCTCGGGAAGACTTGCTTGATGGTCCCGAAGACCTCGAGCGGCGCCTCTTTCGTGTCCTGCGGCTGTGCCTTGGGCGGGCGCGGCTCGGCGTTTCTCCGCCGGTTGTTGGATGCGGCTATGACTGACTCTCCTTCGAATTGGAATGGCGCTGGCCGCTCATACTATCCCACAATTCCTGCTCCCAGGCAAGGCGGACTCGCGGCGTGAACCGTCCTCGTCTCGCCGCGGTCACGACGGTCGTGCCGCCCTACGTGCTCGAGCAGCACGACATCGAGCGCCGCGTCCGCGCTATGTTCAGCAACGAGTCCGTCGTGCAGCACCTCCTTCCGGTCTTTCAGAACAGCGGCATCGAGCGCCGTTACTCGTGCGTTCCCATCGAATGGTACTACGAGCGCCACGACTGGCGCGATCGCAATGCCGCCTACCTCGAAGCCGCCGTCGAGCTGCTCGAGCGTGCAACGCGCGACGCGCTGAGGCTCGCCGACAGACGCGTCGAAGACGTTGACGCGATCGTCGTCGTCTCGACGACGGGAATCGCAACGCCGAGCCTCGACGCGCTCCTCGTCGAGCGCATGGGATTCAAACGTACGGTCCGGCGCCTCCCGATCTTCGGTCTCGGATGCGCGGGAGGAGCGCTCGGGCTCGCGCGTGCGGCAAGCGTCGCCGCCGAGGCGAAAAATGCGCTCGTGCTCTTTCTCGTCGTCGAGCTCTGTGCATTATCATTCCGGCGCGAGGATTTGAGCAAGAGCAACATCGTTGCGACGGCGCTCTTCGGCGACGGCGCGGCGGCCGCGCTTCTCGCCGCCGATGCGCGCGGCCCAGCCGTCGTAGCGTCGGGCGAGCATCTCTTCGAACGGACGCTCGACGTCATGGGATGGGATGTTGCAGCCGACGGTCTGCGAGCGATCTTTTCGAAAGACATCCCGACGATCGTCGAGCGACGCTTTCGTAGCGTCCTCGACGTATATCTTTCGGAGAGCGGTTTGACGTTGCGCGATCTCGATCGCTTCATTCCGCACCCGGGCGGCGTGAAGGTGCTCGACGCACTCGAGCGCGTCTTCGAGCTTGCCCCCGGAGGCCTCGAGGATGCCCGTGCGGTGCTTCGCGAGTACGGCAACATGTCGGCGGCAACCGTCATGTTCGTGCTCGAGCACGCGCTCTCTCACGGTGCATTGCGCAACGGCGATTGGTCACGCGCGCTCGTCAGCGCAATGGGACCGGGATTCAGCGCCGGATTCGTGACGTTGGAGCGATGAAGGTTCCTCTTGTCGATGTCGTGCTCGTGTTGGTGGCGGTCCAGCGCATCGCCGAGTTGCTGCTTGCGGCACGTAATACACGGACCTTGCGAGCGCGTGGAGCCCACGAGGTAGGTGCGGCGCATTACCCGCTCTTCATCGCTGTCCACGTCGCGTGGCTTCTGACGATGTTCGCGTGCATCTCGCCGGTAGCACCGGTCAACTGGTATCTGCTCGCCTTCTACGTGTTGCTTCAGCCGTTCAGGCTCTGGGTGATGCGGACGCTTGGCACGCGATGGACGACGCGAATCATCGTACTGCCTGGAGCGCCGCTCGTCGGCACCGGTCCGTACCGGTTCTTGCGGCACCCTAACTACGCGATCGTCGCGCTGGAGATCGCGACGCTTCCGTCGGCCTTCGGTGCCTACTGGATTGCGGCGCTCTTCACGCTCTTGAACGCGGCGGCGCTCTGGTGGCGAATACGCGTCGAAGAGGCAGCGCTCTCCGCCCAGGCCACGAGCGCGTCGTAGAGCTGCCGGCGCTCGGCCTGAAGTTGCGCGATCTCGCTCGCGGCGGAGGACGCCGCCGCGGCATCGATCGCCGCGAGCGTCGAGAGCCGGCTTGCTACAGAGGTGCGCGCTCGGCCGAAGGCGACGAGCGCACTTCGCGCCTCGCCTAAGGCAGCGGGCTGTGAGCCGTGCAGCGCGTCGATGTCGTTGCGCAACTCGGCCGACGGCTCGGGCGCCGGTGCCATGCGCGCCGCGAGATTCGCTGCGAAGCGGCGCTCGATCTGCGCGACCGTGCTCGCCTCTTCGAGCGAGGTCTCGCGGACGAGCTGCGCGCGATACGCCGTAAGCGTCGCCGCGTTGCGGGCGCGCAGCGTCGCGACCTGCTCGGCGTCGCGTCGTTCGATCGCTCGGAGGCGCGAGGCAGCCGCAGCTCGGGTCGCGGCGTCCACGCCGAGATCCTCGATTTTGATCCGCAAGAGCATCACGCGTACTGCATCCTGGCGCGTCAGGCTGAGCGCGAGCGCGGACTCCTTCTCGGCGAGCTGAGAACGTCGTTGCGCGTACGCCGCGCCGATGCGGCTTTCGAAGTCGTGGTGCGTCTGCTCTATCGCTTGCCGCGCCTCACTCGAAAGATCCGCGCCGTAGCGCGCCGCGGTCGTCGAGGTGTACGATGGCACAGCAAGCGCTTCGAGCGCACCGCTCTCACGCGCCGCCTCGATCCCCGCGAGCGCACCGTCGCGCGAGAGCAACTGCGAGGCCTGCGCGAAGGAGGACGCAGCTGCGGTGCGGCTCAGCGCAATTGCCGATGCACGCTCCCGCGCGCCCCACACCGCTTCCGTGCGTCGCAAAGCAGCGATAGCGTGATCGTAGTGCACGAGCCCCGCGTAGAGCGGACTGCTTCGCACGAGGTGCGCGAGCTCGGCGGAAGGGATGCTTGCCTGCGTCTGCGCGGCGTGGGCCGCACACGCGGTTAGCAGTGCGGTCCCGAGCACGAGGTGCAGAGATGCCAAAACTCGCACGACCAATACCTCCTTTCAAACGATAGAATGAATCCAGAACCGGACGTTCCGATCATCGTGCTGGAGAGCGGCACGTTGATCCCTCCCGGCCCCGGCAGCAGCCCGGGGGGCGTGCTGTTCAGGAACGTCTCCTGTTGCTGGTAGACGCGCAGGGAAAGCGAGCTGTAGTTTATGCGCGTATAGCGAAACTCGACCATCTGTTGGCGCGGATAGCCGAGATTCGCGGTTGTCGTCATCGAGACGTACTGTGCGATGCGCTTCGCGAGGCTCGCACCGATGCCGGTGCCGTAGCCGCTGCCGATGTTGCTGTAGAGCTGAAGGTTGCTCACGCCGAGCGCGCCTCCGACGGCGTTCGAGATCGGCTGGAGAATGCTGCGTGTAAAGACTTGATTCGCCTGTCCGAACCCGATGTGCTCGACCGTCGCGGTCGCCGAGAACGGCGTCGAGCTCGTGGGGACGCCTTGCACGGCACCGAACGACTGCAAGCCGACGAGCAGACCGAGAATCTGCGAGCGTGTATAGCTCGGCGACGAGGAGAGGTCGAGCTTCATCGCGGTTGCCGGTCCGGTGACGTGGATTCTCACGTCCGTCGGCGGGTTGGCGATCGACGTCGCCGCGACCGCGTCGATCTGTGGCGTGATACCTCCGCTCGGGTCGAACGTCACGGTCGCACGCTCGATGCGAAAGAGCTGGAAGAAGTTCAGCGTGCCGCCGGTGGAGCGAAACGTCCCGGCCATGAGGGGCGCCGCGAGCGTGCCGCTCAACGTCGCGCTCCCTTCGCCGCCGACGTCGACACTGGAGTTTTGGATGCGTACGTCGGAGCCGATACGAATTCCAACGCTTTTGAAAGCGACGTTGGGAGGCGGCGCTGGGCTGCGTGCGGGACCGGGGCGATAGAGCGCGCTCACGGGAATGCGCGCGTGCGAAACCGTAAGGTTTCCGCCGATCGCCATAGGCTGCGTGCGCGAGTAATCCGCGCTGATGCTGCCGTCGATCTGTCCGTTGAAGTACTGTGGCGCGTTGACGCGGACACGATCCGCCGCGAGCATGAAGTCGAAGGAGGCGTTCGCGGGATCATGGAGATCGCGCAGGACGAGTCGCCCGCTTCCCGTGAGTCTCCCTCCGCCGGCGTTAGCACGTAGCGAGCGTAGCTGCAACGTCGAGCCGTTCAAGGCGAGCTCCGCAGTAAGGCCGTCGAGCGCATCTTTGTCGAATGGCCCCGTGTACGACCCTCCGGTGAGGCTCATCGTTCCGCTCGTTGCCGGAGCGGCGATCGTCCCTCCAACGGAAATCGTGCCGTCGATGCGCCCACCGAGTTGAGAGCCCGCCGGCAGAAGCGACGTGAAGTCGGAGAGCTCGATGTCGGTTGCGTCGAGGCGAGCGGAAATTGGTACGTCGCCGATCGCGGAACGCAGATGAATCGGCATACTCGCGGAGGCGAGCAACCGTCCACGCGCGAGCTCTGCCTCGCCGTTTTCGAGTGCGACGCGGCTACGGTTTGCAACGAGCGTGCCGCTCACGCGCGGCACGGCGAGCTTTGCATAGCTGAGCGAGCTCAGCACGAAGGTGCTGCTCAGCGACGGCTGCAGCATCGTTCCACTCAACCGCATCTGCGCGCTCAGCGCTCCTTCGATCGTATTGCTCTTTCCGGTCACCACGCCGGCAAGCGCGCCGACGTTCGGACTCTCCAGCGACGCGTCGAGATCGAAAGAGGAGTTCTTCCGTACTTCGAACGACCCTGATGCGTTC
>JASHTE010000004.1 GCA_030040695.1 Vulcanimicrobiota bacterium
TCTTGGCGATGGAGCAGGAGCTGCTCGAACTGCAGATCGATCCCGAGGTACCCGGGCTGCGTACGCCCGAGCGATTTCTCGGCTCTGCGTTTCGTCTGCAGCGCAATCTCAGCGAGGCCTTGCTGTCGGCCGAGACGTTTCTCCAGCGATCCCTCGCCGGCGCAACGCAATTCTACGCCAAGCCGCCGAACTTCGCCCATCCCGAGCTCATCGCCGCAACGAAAAACGAACATCGCAGCGCCCTCGCCGTGACGCCGGAGGAGTTGCAGCGCCAGTACCGCCGGGAAGTGGACCTCGCGAAGCTGCTGACGCAGCTCTTTCGCGCGTACGCTCGCCTCTTGCGCGAGCGGCATCGTGGAGCGGGCCGCGACCTCGTTGCCTGGGCACTCGAGTGCGCTCGCAGCGACGCAACGCTGGCGGAGAACGTGCGTTCACACGAAGCGCTTGCACTCGTCGACGCCGCGGTGGAACTCACGGCCGGCGAGCGCGCGCTGCTGGAGGCGATATTCGGCATCGTAGAGCGCGTCGAGCCGAAGGCGGATTCTCGCCCCCGTCCACGCGTCGAGCTCTTTCGCCCGGAGACGCAGCACGAAGAGGCGCGCTGGATCGCGGCACGCGTCGCAACCTTCCTCGAAGAGGGCGCCCGCCCGCGTGAGATCGCGGTGCTGCTGCGCTCCGCTTCCGTTGCAAACGCCTACGAAGAGGCACTGCTCGACCGCAACGTTCCCGTCGAGATCTCGGGCGACTACAATCTCTTCGCCGATCGCCGCGCGCTTGCTGCGCTCGCGCTCCTCTGGAACGTGCACGATCCGTTTCGCCACGATTGGCTGCTCCGCACGTTGGAGGGTCGTGCGCTTGCGCTCTCCGACGCGTCACTTGCAATCCTTTGCGGTGACAGCACGGAGCGACAGACCGCACTCTTTGAAGAGGCCGCGCCTACCGGTGGCGCTCATCACGATCCCGAGCGCAGCGTTCGGCTCGGGCGTAACGTCTTGGGCGGCGAGTGCGATCACGCGCTCTCGCCGCTCGCGCGCGAGCGCGTCGAGCGCTTCCGAGCGATGCGCGAGCGGTGGACACAGGCGCAGGAGACGCTCGCCTTCGAGGATCTCGCGCGGCTCGTCTGGAGTGAAGGTCTCGCTCGCGAAGGCGCGGCCGGCTCGGTTCGGGCACAGGCGCAGCAGCGGATCTTGCGATCGCTCCTCGCTCGAATGAGCGCGTACCTCGCCGCGCATCCGGGTACCGATCTCGGCGCGCTCCTCGCCGACGCGGAGCGGAGAACGGAGAGCGATCTCGAGTCCTGCCGGGCGGATTCCGGTGAGGATGCCGTGCTCATCGCAAGCGTCGAGGCGGTGCGCGGCCGCACCTTCGAGCACGTGATCGTCGCGAACGTGCGCCCCGGCGCATTCCCACGATGGTACGCGGCGGATGCCTTTCATTTTAGTCCGAAGCTCGGAGTGATTCCACGCGACAACGTCGGCGACGCTCCAACCGCGCGAACCGCGAAGTTCACCTATTACATGTATGCGGCAAAGGCCCGCGAGAAGTACAATGCGCGGGATCGTCGCCTCTTCGAGTACGCGTTGAGCCGCGCGACCACGACGCTGAGCGTCACCGCATGGGGACGCCCGACGCGTGCTGTCAGTGCGCCGGAGTTTCTCGAAGAGTTGCGCTAGACCGATGCAGCTGCGCACCATTCCACCGGCGGAGTACGCTCGTCTCGTCCTGCCGCTCTCGGCAAAGCTCTGGAAGGGACGCCGCAGCGTCGAAACCTACGTCGCGCAAACGCTCGAGATCGCGGGCGGAGCCTACGGCGCACGCTACTACCGCACGATCGGGCTCTACGACGGTGCCGCGCTCTGCGCATCGAGCAAGCGCTACGAGCGGACCGTGCGAATCGGAACGCAGCGCCTGCGCGCGTTTGGCATCGGCGCGGTTTTCACGCCCGAGCCCTTGCGCGGCCGCGGTTACGCGAGCGCCATGATCGCGATGATGCTCGACGCGGCGCGCGGTTCGTACGACGCAGCATTCCTTTTCTCCGATATCCGGCCGAGATTCTATGAGGAGCTCGGCTTCCGGCTCCAGGCCTCACGCACTTTCACGCTGCGCGCAGATACGCTTGTGCGGTCGCGCATCGAGATCGCACGGCTCGAGGAGCGCGACTGGACGGGCGTGCGGCGTTGCTTCGGCTTGCAGGACCGCTCGCGTGACTGGAGCTTTGCAAGGACCCCGCTGGTTTGGGACTGGGTCCGCATGCGTCTGCGCCATGGCTCCGAGCACGTACGCGGCGCCGAGGCGAACTTCGTCGTTCGCGAGCGCGGTGCCGTGCGCGCCTACGTGCTCGGCATGCGTGCGCCGGAGGTTGACACCTACGTCGTCGACGAGTTCGGCTTTGCCGACCGTCGTAGCGCGCAGCAAATTCCCGCGCTCCTTCGCGGCGCAGCGGGCGATCTACGCCGCATCGCAGGGTGGCTTCCGCCGGACGGTGCGCGGTCGCTCCTGCCACGTGGCACCGTGCGCAATCGCCGCGACGCGATCTTCATGATCGCCCCGCTCAATCAAACCGGTAGGCGCTGGTGCGCGCTCTCTGAGCGACCCTCGCAGAACGACGGCGTCTGGGCAACCGATCACGTGTAGAGCACGTGCTTCGCCGGCTACGGACTCGCAACGGTCGAATTGACCGAAGATGCCGTGGTGCAGTGTGCGACAGGGTGCGGCATCGAGTTCGAGGCACCGGGCGCCGAGCTCAGCGTCCAGCAGTTGCCGTTGAGCGAGCAGTAGCACGTGTCGACCGCGATCGGATGCTTGAGGATGGCCAGAAGCGGTACGGAGCTCGGAAATGACATCGAGATGAGTCTCAACGAGTCGCCCGGTCGAATCGTTGTTCCAGGGCTAACAGATGAGGCCGTGATGCGCACCAGAGGCGCTCTTCCGGCACGCACGTCTGCATTCATTCGCAAGAAGGAAGCACGGATCACCGGCTCGCGGGCGAGCGCGGCGAAATAGGCGCTCCAACTCGACGCTCGTTTGCCGTCGACCCAAAGCTGCGCTGATTGCACTAACGCGGGGCCAAGTCCGTCGTTCGTAAGCTCGACGGATTCACCGTGTGCGTCGTACGTCACGGTCGCGCTCACGTACGGCCAAATCGTCGCGGCATATTGATCGCCGATGACGTGCGTCTGATAGATAAGCGTTCCCGCCGTAAGCGCGCTGACAAGCAGCGCGACGATGGCGACGAAGAAATCAAGGCGCAGGGCATCGCGCATGCTCACCCGTTCAGCCCGCATTCGCACGTCTCCTTCGAAGTGAAGAGCACGGAACGCCACCCTCAAACACGATCGCGCGACGCTCTGCCTCGGCGCGCTCGTGTTTATTCGTTCAGCTTACGAGCGCCGCCATCTTGGCGCTCGAACAGTGCCGCCTGTTTCGGTGCGCCAGGCACCAATGACGCAACACGCAAGCCGAGCAGACGTACGGGTGCGCCATCGAGCTCCGCGCGGCGCAGGCAGTAGACCGCGACGCGAAAGATGCGACGCGGATCGCGCGTCGGCTCCGCAAGGTGTGCCTGACGCCCGAGCACGGTGAAGTTTGCGCGCTTGATCTTCACTCCCACCGTTTGCGCGCTCAAGTTCTCCTGCATGAGCGATGCTGCAACATCCCGCGCTTGTTCGCGCAGGAGCGTGATGAGCTGCGCTTCGTCACGAACGTCGTACTCAAACGTCTCCTCACTCGAGATTGATTTCGTCTCGCGCTCCGGCTCGACTTCGCGCGTGTCGACACCGCGCGCGAGATCTCGGACGTGTGCGCTCCACGAACCGAAAAGCTCGCGCAGCGTTACGTCGTCGCATTTCGCAAGGTCACCGATGCGCGTGATCCCGGCCTGCTCGAGACGTGCTTGCGTCTTCGGGCCGACACCCCACAGACGCCCGACCGGCATCGGAGCAAGAAACTGAGCTTCGTCGCCGCGAGCGACTGCGAGAAAGCCGTCGGGTTTGCAACTATCCGAGGCGATCTTCGCCACCATCTTTCCGCTCGCGACACCCGCGCTTACGGTGAGCTGCGTCGCGGCAAAGACGTCTGCGCGTACTGCGCGTGCAGCCTCGCATGCTTCGTCAAACGTAAGGTCGCCGAGCGCAATGAACGCTTCGTCGAGCGATAATCCCTCGACCGGAAAGCCGCGCCTCGCAAAGATGCCAAAGATCTCACGCGAGACGATGCGGTACTTCTCCATGTGCGGCGGCACGACGACGAGCTCCGGGCAGTATTCCCGCGCCCGGTAGAGCGGCAACGCGGAGCGCACGCCGAACGGACGCGCTTCGTACGAGGCGGTGAGCACGACGGCACGGCGGCTCGATCCCGCGACTGCGAGCGGCTTCCCCCGCAGGCTCGGATCGTCGCGAATCTCGACGCTCGCGTAGAACGCGTCGACGTCGAAGTGCGCGACGAACACGCTCGGCTACGCTGCGGCGGCGCCGCGCGCTATCGTCAGAATCGTTTGCATGTTGCGTGCGTCGTCTGCGTCGTCCCCAGGCGTCTCGAGAATCGCCGTCTTCTCGCGCAGCTCGGGGCGGGCGAGGAGCGCGCGGAAACCTTCGACCCCGATCTTTCCGTCGCCGATGTGCCAGTGGCGATCGCGATTCGCCCCGAGCGGCACCTCGGTGTCGTTGAAGTGAAACATATGAACACGATCGAGTCCGATGCATTCCGCGGCTTCATAGACGAAGCGGTCGACGCCGGCCGGCGTGTCGATCTCGTAGCCCGCAGCCCATGCATGCGCCGTGTCGAGGCAGACGCCGAGCTGCGGATGGTCGAGCGCGCGCACGAAGCGCCCGAGTTCCTCGAGCGTCCCGCCCGCGAGATTTCCGGCGCCGGCGGAGTTTTCCATCACGAGATAGACGCCGGGTGCGATCTTCGCAAGCGCCTGCTCGAGCGCGCGGCAGATCGCCGCGAAACCCTCATTGCGATCGCGCTTGCCGTACGAACCGAGGTGCGTATTGACGTAACGAATTCCGCCGACCGCTGCAACGGCGAGATCGTTCTCGAGCAGGTGAATCGAGCCGTTGTAAATCTTCGAGTCCTCGCTGCCAAGATTGATGAGGTACGGCGTGTGGCTGACGCACGGGTCGATGCCCGCCTCGCGCCGCAGCCTCGCAAACTCTTCGAGCGCGCCGACGTTGGCGGCAGAGATACGATAGCTACGCGGGTTCGTCGAGAAGACTTGGATCGCGTTGCAGCCGATCGATTTCGCGTGCGCGACCGCCGCGGCGTACCCGCTCCCAACGCGGACGTGCAGCCCGATTCTCACGGAGCGTTGTTGCGCTCGAGCACGGCGCGCTCGACGTCGAGCGGCGGCAAGTCATCGAGCGAACGAAGACCAAATGACTCTAAGAAGAACTGCGTCGTCTCGTAGAGCACCGGCCTGCCCACGACGTCTTTGCGGCCTGCCTCGGCGATGAGGTTGCGGTCGAGCAACGTCGCGACGACGCTGTCGGAGTTCACGCCGCGAATCGACTCGATCTCGCTCTTCGTCGTCGGCTGGAGATGCGCGACGATCGCGAGCGTCTCCATTGCTTGAGGGGAGAGCGTCGTCTTCGCAGGAAGGAGGTAGGCTTCGACGGCGGCACGTGCCTCCGGCGAGGTTGCAAAACGATACCCGCCCCCGGCCTCTCTCACGACGATCCCGCGTTGCGCGTACTCTTCTTCGAGGCGCTGCAGCGCGAGTGCAACGACCTTCTCGTCCTCGCCGGTGAGCTTCGCGATACTCCTCGTGCTCAGCGGCTCGCTTGCGATGAAGAGCAGCGCTTCGCACGATTTCTTGATGCGCTCGGCCGCCGCGCGGAGCAACTCGCCGTCGGCATGCGGCTCCATCCTGGCAAACGGCACGATGTGCTCCTCGATCGCCACGCTCAGCGCTCCCGCGCGATCGAAAAGATGCGAATGTCGTCGAACGCGGCCGGCTGATCGTAGCCGATGCGTCTGCGCCGAACGAGCTCGAGAATTGCAAGAAACGTCGCGATGATGATCTCCCGTGTCGCGCCGAGCTCGCGGCAGAGCCCGGTGAAGAGTACCTCCTTGCGTTCCTTCAACGCACGCATGATGTAGTCCATCTGCGCGGCGACCGAGATGAGCTCCGCGGCGATCGAGCGCTTCGACGGCCGCGCCTCCTCCAACATCACGCGAAGGGCCCGGTTGAGTTTGTCGGCGTCGATACGATAGCGCTGAATCAGCTCGCTCGACGAGTCACCGCCTTCGCGCGTGAAGTATCCGCTCGCCTCGTACTGGCACCGGCGCAGCGCTTCGCCGATTTCCCGATACTTCGAATACGCGATCAGACGGCGGCGTAGGCGCTCCTCCACCTCCTCCGCGGTCTCGCCCTGTTCATCCAGCAGCTCCTGCGGAATCGGCGGCAGCAGCGCCTTCGATTTCAGGAAGACGAGCGTCGCCGCAATGACGAGATACTCGGCGGCGACCTCGACGTCGAGCTCTTCCATCATCGAGACGTAGGCCAGATACTGCTCGGCAACGGTTGCGAGCGGAACCGTTGCGATGTCGAGTTGCTGCTCCTTGACGAGATGCAGCAATAGATCGAGCGGCCCGTCGAAGACGTCGAGCCGCACGCGGCACGACGCCTGCTCGGGCGCTAACTGCTCGACCTGGTTCAAGAAGTCTTCTGCTCGACCGCCGGAGCGACGCTCGGCGGCTCACCGAACGCGTCGGGATGGCCGAGGAGGTACTCCGTTGCCAAGTCGACGAGGCGCTTCTCGTTCACATACTTCAGCGTGCGGCGCGCCGCGCCGATCTCGAACCAGCGGCACTCTTCGACCTCGTGGTCCTCGTTCTGCGGCTCACCTGAAAGGAAGCGCATGAGATAGAAGGTGACGCTCTTTCTGTGCTTCGCCTTTCCGACGTAGAACCAGAATGAGATCTCGTTCAGACGCGCGACGATCTCGCCCCAGCAGCCGGTCTCCTCGCGTACTTCGCGGATCGCCGCCTGCTCGTGCGATTCCCACCGCTCTACATGCCCCTTCGGCAGCGTCCAAATACGCGGCAAGCGGCGCCCGATCAGGAGCGCCTCATAGCCCGGACCCTGCCGGCGCACGAGCAAGCCGCCTGCCGAGACCTCATATTTGATCCGCATAGTAGAGTAAGACCGCCTTCGCGAGCATTGAGGAGGCGCCTCGCGCGCCCCTCGCCTAGTTCGATTATAGCGAGCGACGCCAAGAGGGCTGCGCCTGGACCTTGCTGCTAACAAGCTAGTTTGATAAACTAGTTTATATGAAGAAAGTCGGCCTCTTCGAGGCAAAGACGCATCTCTCAGCGCTCGTCGACGACGCGCTCGCCGGGAAGACGACGATCATCACTCGCCGCGGTAAGCCTGTCGCCGAGATTGGACCGGCTTCGGCCGAGCACAAGACACGCGCGCTCCAGGCGGTCGAACGCCTAAAGGCAATGAGAAAGCGCCTCGCAGCAGAGGGGAAGCTGCGCGACATCAACGTTCGCGAGCTCATTGACGAAGGGCGTACGTGATCGTCATCGACGCGAGCGTTGCACTCGCGTGGGTCTTGCAAGAGCGCGAACACCCAGACGTGGCGGCGACACTAGAGTATGTCAGCGAGCACGGTGCCTATGTCCCGGGAAACTTTCACTCTGAGGTTGCTAACGGTTTGTTGCAAGCCGAGCGCCGGAAGCACCTCACTGATACCGACGTCACGGAGGCCCTCGGCAACATCTTCGCGCTTCCGATTACCGTCGAGCTCGCCGAGCCCCGCGTCATTGTCTCCAACGCGCGTGCCCACGGTTTAACGTGCTACGACGCATCGTATCTCGCACTCGCGACCCAGCTGCATCTTCCGCTCGCGACCATCGACGCAACCCTCGGCGCGGCTGCAAGAGCAGCAAAGTGCTCCTGGAAAGCACACTAGCGAGGCGGGCGCCAGCGTAGGTCGGGCTGACGTGCCGCGCGGGTTTCGTCGACGCGGCCGACGACCGTGGTGACGGGTGCATCGAGCAGCTCCTGGGGATTGGTTTTAGCCGTTTCGATGATGTCGCGTAGCGCCGCGACAAATCCGTCGAGCGTCTCCTTCGACTCGGTCTCTGTCGGCTCGATCATGAGACACTCGGGCACGATGAGCGGGAAGTAGATCGTCGGCGCCATGTAGCCGCGGTCGAGCAGCGCTTTTGCGATGTCGAGCGCGCGCACGCCGGTCTCCTTCTTCAGTTGCTGCGCCGACGCGACGAACTCGTGACGGCAGATCTCCGGATACGGCGTTTCGAGAAACTCGGCGACTTTAACCCGCATGTAGTTCGCGTTGAGCACTGCGTATTGCGAGACCTTGGTGAGGCCTTCGGCGCCGTTTGCGTACAGGTAGGCAAGCGCACGAACGACGTGCGCAAAGTTCGACCAGAATGAACGCACCGGTCCGATCGATTTCGGACGATCGAAGTCGAGCCGGAAGCGATCGCCCTCGCGCACGACGTACGGGGTCGGCAGATACTCGACGAGGTGCCCCGCAACGCCGAGGGGCCCGTGCCCGGCGCCGCCGCCGCCGTGCGGAATCGTGAACGTCTTATGGGTGTTCAAATGCATGAGATCGAAGCCCATGTCGCCGGGGCGCGTATTCCCCATGAGTGCGTTCGCATTCGCGCCGTCGTAGTACATAAGGCCGCCCGCCTCGTGCACCGCGTCTGCGATTTCGTGGATTCGTTCCTCGAAGAGGCCGAGCGTATTCGGATTCGTCATCATGCAGACCGCGGTGTCGGGGCCGACGACCGTGCGAATCTCCGCCGGATCGACGCGCCCGCGCGCATCGCTCTTGAGCGAAATGACCTTGAATCCGCACATCGCCGCCGACGCTGGATTCGTGCCGTGCGCCGTATCCGGAACGATGACTTTGTCGCGCTGTGTCTCGCCGCGCTCCCGGAAATACTTCTTCGCGATCAAGAGCGCGGCGAGCTCGGCCTGCGCGCCGGCGGCGGGATTGAGCGAGAACGCCGCCATGCCGAAGAGCGAACAGAAGCTGCGCTCGAGCTCGTACATTACTTGCAGCGCACCTTGCGAGAGATCGTCGGGCGTAAAGGGATGCAGCTCGGCAAACTCGCGCACGCCCGCGAGTGCATCGTTCACCTTCGGGTTGTGTTTCATCGTGCATGAGCCGAGCGGGTAGAAGCCGACGTCGATTCCAAAGGTTCGCTGCGAGAGGCGTGTGTAGTGCCGCACGACGTCGAGCTCGGTGTTGTCGGGAAGCGGCAAGTCGTCGCGCAGGACGCCCTCGGGCATGAAGCTCCGTAAAGGCTTTCCATGCTCGACGTACTGCGTTGCGCGCCCCTCTTGCCCGAGCTCGAAGATGAGTGGGGAGGCAGTGCGATCAGACGCCGGCGCCGACACGCGTCACCTCCTGCAAGGCGGCGGCGAGCTTCGCGATTTCGCCCGACGTGGTGAGCTCCGTGGCAGCCATGAGAATGCATGTGGAGTACTCGGGATACCAGCGGCCGAGATCGAGGCCACCGAGAATTCCGCGCTCTCGCAGCGCAGCGAGCACTTCGCCCGCCGGGCGCCCGACGTCGACGACGAGCTCGTTGAAGAACGGCGCGGAGAAGCGGAGACGTACACCGGCGTTCGCAACGGCTGTCGCGAGCTCGCGCGAGCGCTCGAGGTTCAACGCGGCAACGTCGCGCAAACCGGTCTTCCCCATGAGTGCGAGGTAGATCGTCGCGATGAGCGCGCAGTGCGCTTGGTTCGTGCAGATATTCGACGTTGCGCGCTCGCGGCGAATGTGCTGCTCGCGCGCTTGCAGCGTCAAGACGTACGCCGTGCGCCCCGCGCTGTCCACCGTCTTGCCGACGAGGCGGCCGGGAATGCGGCGCATGTGCTCGTTCGTCGTCGCGATGAAGCCCACGTACGGGCCGCCGTAGGCGATCGGCACGCCGAAGGACTGCGCCTCGCCCGCGACGATCTGCGCGCCCCACGAGGCCGGCGTCGCGAGCGCAGCGAGCGCGAGCGCTTCTGCGACAACCCCAATCGGCACGGCGCCATTTTTGTGAACGCTCTCGAGGGCCTCCCCGTCGAGCGTGTCGATGTTGCCGAAGAAGTTGGGTGACTGCAGCGCGACGCCCGCATACTGCGTCTCGCGCAGCATCTCCGCGAGCACGCGGAGGTCGGTCGTCCCATCGTCCGTGAGCGGAGCCTCGTCGATCGCGACATCGAGGCCGTCGCAGTAGGTCTTCAATACGGCGCGGTAGTTCGGATGAACGGCCCGCGAGACGAGGAAGCGCTGCCGCCCCGTCGCGTTCATCGCCATGATCGCGCTCTCGGCAAGCGCCGTTGCACCGTCGTACACGGAAGCGTCGGCGAGATCCATGCCGGTGAGGAGGCAGATGTACGTCTGCCACTCATAGATCGCTTGGAGGTATCCTTGCGAAACCTCCGCTTGATACGGGGTGTACGCCGTGAGGAATTCGCCGCGCATCGCGAGCGCCGAGATCGCGGACGGCGCATAATGGCGGTATGCACCGCCTCCGAGAAAAGAAACGTAATCGACGCCGCTGTCGCGCTTTGCAATTTGCTCGATGCGGCGGCGGAGTTGATACTCCGGCAGGGCCGGCACGACGTCGAGCGGTGCGCGGAGCTTCAGCTCGTCGGGAACACGAAGGAGCTCGTCCAAAGAGCCGATGCCGATCGCTTCGAGCATCGCTTCGATATCGGCTTTGGTATGCGGTGTATACATTGCTTTAGTGCAGTCCCTCGTCCCTCGACTCGTCGCTATCGCGACTCGCTCCAGATGACATTACTTCGTTTGCTGCGCTCACTACGCTCAGGATGACAGTGCGATCGCTACTCTGCGATGAGTTTTTCGTAGTCGCGCGGAGCGAGCAGATTTTTCGCCTCGCCCGAGTCCTTGAGTTTGAGCTTCACGAGCCAACCGTCGCCGTACGGATCCCGATTCACCGCGGCGGGATCGGTCTCGAGCGCGGCGTTTACCTCGACGACCTCGCCTGAAATCGGCGTAAAGAGATCGGAGACGGCCTTCACCGACTCCACAACACCAATGTCGCCGAACTGCTCGACCGTTCTTCCGGGCTTCGGCAGCTCGACGTAGACGATGTCACCGAGCGCCTCCTGCGCGTAATCCGTGACGCCGATCGTCGCCCGGTCGCCCTCGATGCGAACCCACTCGTGCTCTTTACTGTAGAGCAGCTCAGGCTGAACCAACTATTGACTCCTCTTATAGAACGGAAGCGGGACGACCGTCGCCTCGTGCCGCGTTCCTCGAATCTCGACCTCGAGTTTCGCCCCGATGGTTGCGGCGTCGGGCTCGACGAGCACGGTCGCAATATTTCTTCCTCCACCGACGGAGGGCGCAAAGGAGCCGCTTCGCACCTCTCCGGCGCATCGCTCGCCGAGAAAGACCGGGTAGCCTTCGCGCGCGGGCACGCGGCCTTCCATGATAACCCCCGCGATGCGCGCGTAATCGTCGCGCTCGACCTGCTGCGCGAGCGCCTCGCGTCCCGTGAATGCCGGCTTCGAAAGCTTGAGCGCCCACGCTTGGCCTGCTTGAACGGGCGTGATCTCCTCGGTGAGCTCGTGACCGTAGAGCGGCATCCCGGCCTCGAGACGAAGCACGTCGCGCGCACCGAGGCCGCACGGCTCCAGACCATCGCGCGCATGCGCGCGAAGCAACGCGTTCCAGATGTTCGACGCGTACGCGCCGTCAACGAAGATTTCGAAGCCGTCCTCCCCCGTGTAGCCGGTGCGCGCGACGGTGGCGGGGATACCTTCGATTTCGGTCTCGACGCAGGTGTAGTATTTCATCGCCGCGAGGTCGTCGTCGGCGTGCGGCTGCAGCATCGCTGCCGAAAGCGGGCCCTGCACCGCGATCAGCGCATCCTCGCCATGACGATTTTCGAGCCGCACGCCGGCGGGATGGTGCTGCAAGAGCGACCACATCTTCGCAGCATTTGCCGCATTGACGACGAGCAGCCAACGGTCTTCGGGGAGTCGGTAGAACAACGTGTCGTCGTGGGCGCCGCCATGCTCGTTGCAGAAAATGTTGTAGCGCGCTTGCATCGGCTTCATCGTCGCAACGGCGTTGATTGCTAGCGTGTCCGCCCACGTGCCGACATTCTCGCCGCGCAGCCGGAACTGCCCCATGTGCGAGAGATCGAAGAGGCCGGCACGCTTGCGCACGGCGTCGTGCTCCTTGAGAATACCTGCGTACTGCACGGGCATCTCGAAGCCGCCGAACTCGACCATCTTCGCG
>JASHTE010000038.1 GCA_030040695.1 Vulcanimicrobiota bacterium
ACGCTCGGCTCGCAAGGGCTCACCGTCTCCGCGCTCGGGCTCGGGTGCATGGGGATGTCGGATGCCTACGGTCCAGGTGATGAAGCAGAATCGATTCGTACGATTCATCGCGCGCTCGATCTCGGCGTGACGTTGCTCGACACTGCCGACGCATACGGCATGGGCGAGAATGAGCGGCTCGTCGGCAAGGCGATCCGCGGGCGCCGTGACAAAGTCGTGCTCGCGACGAAGTTCGGCATCGTGCGCGATGCGGAGCATCCCGGCGAGCGCCAAATCAACGGAAGACCGGAGTATGTCCTCTCCGCCTGCAACGCCTCGCTGCAGCGTCTCGGTGTCGAGACGATCGATCTCTACTACCAGCACCGAGTCGACACGAACGTACCGATCGAAGAGACGGTCGGCGCCATGGCGCAGCTCGTCGCGGCGGGTAAGGTGCGCTTCGTCGCTCTCTCCGAGGCCAGCGCCGCGAACGTACGGCGCGCGGCGAGCGTGCATCCCATCGCCGCGCTGCAAAACGAGTGGTCCCTCTGGTCGCGCGACCTCGAGAACAACGGCCAACTTGCCACAGCGCGCGAGCTCGGAATCGGCATCGTCCCGTATAGCCCGCTCGGCCGCGGCTTTCTCACCGGCGCGCTCAAGAGCCCGAGCGACTTCGGGCCGGATGACTTTCGTGCGCACTCGCCGCGCTTCCAGGGAGAAAACTTCGCGAAGAACCTGCGGCTCGCGCGCGAGGTAGAGCGCGTCGCGGCAAGTCTCGGCTGCACGCCCTCACAGCTCGCGCTCGCGTGGCTCCTGGCGCAAGGTGACGACGTCGTCCCGATTCCGGGGACGAAGCGCGTGAAGTACCTCGAGGAGAATCTCGGCGCGCTCGAGGTCGAGTTGGACGCAAGCGACCGCGAGCAGCTCGAAGCCGTCTTCCCGCCCGATGCGGCGAGCGGCGCCCGCTATCCCGACATGAGCTTCGTGAATAGATGACCGCACCGGCGAAGCCGGACCCGCTCGACTTCCTCGGCATCGACGCGCTTCTCTCCGACGAGGAGCGTTTGGTGCGCGCAAACGTACGCGACTTCGTGCGCGCTCGCATCTTGCCGCAGGTCGCCGAGTGGTTCGAGCAGGGCCGATTTCCGCGCGAGCTTGCGAGAGAGCTCGGGAAGCTCGGTGTGCTCGGCATGCATCTGCACGGGTACGACTGCGCGGGAACGAGCGCCGTCGCCTACGGTCTCGCCTGCACGGAAATCGAGGCCGGTGACTCGGGCATTCGCAGCTTCGTCTCCGTCCAAGGATCGCTCGCCATGTTTGCGATCCATCATTGGGGAAGCGAGGAGCAGAAGCGGGAGTGGCTGCCACCGATGGCGCGCGGTGAGCGCATCGGCTGTTTCGGCCTGAGCGAGCCCGACTTCGGCAGCAACCCGTCGGGAATGCGGACCTTCGCTCGCCGCGACGGCAGCGACTGGATCGTCCGCGGAACGAAAACTTGGATCAGCAACGGCTCGATTTCCGACGTTGCGATTGTCTGGGCGCAGAGCGATGAGGGAATCCGTGGCTTCATCGTCCCAACGTCGACCAAGGGCTTCGCCGCGCGCGAGATCGAGAAGAAGCTTTCGCTGCGCGCGAGCGTCACGAGCGAGCTCGTGCTCGACGACTGCCGCCTTCCCGCCGGCGCGCTCTTGCCGGAGGCGAAGGGCTTGGGCGGGCCGCTCACCTGTCTCAGCGAGGCCCGCTTCGGCATTATCTGGGGCGCGATGGGCGCGGCGCGCGCCTGCTACGAGTGCGCGCTCGAGTATTCGAAGACGCGCGTTCAGTTCGAACGTCCGATCGGCGCCTTTCAACTCGTGCAACGCCGGCTCGTGGAAATGCTGCTCGAGCTGGAGAAAGGGACGCTGCTCGCGTTGCACCTCGGACGAATGAAAGATCGAGGACATCTGCACGCATCGCAGGTGAGCTTCGGAAAGCTGAACAACGCGCGCGCCGCGCTCGAGATTGCGCGTTCGGCCCGGGCGGTTCTCGGCGCCAACGGCGTCACGCTCGAATACCCCGTGATTCGCCACATGAACAACCTCGAGTCGGTCTTCACGTACGAAGGTACCGACGAGATTCACACGCTGATCCTCGGCGAGGCGATCACCGGCGAGGCCGCATTTACGTAGGCAGGGCGCTCCGGCGCGGGCACCGTAAGCACCATGGGCTCGCTTGGCATAGCGCCGGCGGCACCACTTGAAAGGCGGAACAATGAAGAAAGCCTCCCTTGCACTTGCATTGAGCTTGGCGGCAGCTCTTGCAAGCACACTGCCTGCGGCCGCCGCGCATAACCTTCGTATCGTCAACGCGGGCTCGCATGCGGTCGAGACGATCAACATCTCGAGCATCAATCGCTCCTTGTGGGGACCCGATCTCCTCGGCAATCGCTTTCTCTTCCCGGGTCAGACGGCGAACTTCACGATCGGCGAGGGCTGCCTCGAAGACATTCGCGTCATCTACCGCAACGGACACGTCATCACGCGGGGCTCGTTCGACACCTGCAAGTACGACGTGCGATTGAACTACTAGATCGCCTTACGCCGCGGCGCTCGCCTTCGGGGACGCGAGCGCCGAGCGCTTGACGAGCCTGAGGCCTCCTGATATAGTCCCTGAGTTGCGGCCCCGCAGCGCTGGCAGTACGCCAGGGGCCGTGTGTTATTTCTAGCCAAGAGGAGAGCGTGAAGAGCATCCTTGGCCGCAAGGTAGGGATGACCAGTTACTTCACCGATGACGGCCGGTTCGTACCGGTCACGGTGATCGAAGCGGGTCCCTGCACGGTTGTGGAGCGGAGAACGAAGGAGCGTAACGGCTACGACGCCGTGGCGCTGGGCTTCGGCGCGCTCAAACGTCGCCGCGTCACCAAAGCGCTCGCCGGTCACTACAAGAAGCAAGGCGTCGAGCCGGCGCGTTTCGTGCGCGAGTTCCGCGACGACATCGAGGGCCTCGACGTTGGGGCGTCGGTCACGGTCTCGGCTTTCGAGCCCGGCGATCGCGTCGACGTCGTCGGCGTATCGAAGGGCCACGGCTTCGCCGGTGGCATCAAGCGCCATAACTTCAGCGGTGGTGGAGCGAGCCACGGATCGATGATTCACCGTCA
>JASHTE010000039.1 GCA_030040695.1 Vulcanimicrobiota bacterium
GGTGCGGTGTCCCTCGGCTATTGGAGTCGGCGCAGCGGCATTCGGCTCGCGCACTACAGCGGCGAGTTCCATATCCACCCTGAGCGCCAAGATCACGTCTTCGAGCTCGACAACGGAGTGCACGTCCACGAGCAAATCTTCGCATACAACTCCGAGGAGGAGGGCAAAGGCCAGGTTCCGCCCCCCGCGGTCTATTATCGTGTCCACGTTCGCAACGAGTCGAGGAGGCAGGCGGTCTTCGATCTCTATGCGTTTGCTGAGCTGCGGGGAAATACCGAGCGCGACGTCGTGGCGGACTACGATGAGGACATGCGCGGCATCGCTGCATTCAACAATGCCACGCCGTCGCAGGTACGCTTCTTCGGCGCGCTCGAGAAGCCGCAGAGCTGGGAGACGAGCGACGACCGCGCAAAGCCCGTCTCGCGAACGTGGCCGGGCCTCCTGGCGAACAAGGTTATGGCTGTCGGGCCCGATCCCGTCGGCGCGCTGCAATTCACGATCGACCTCGAGCCTGGTGCTTCACGATGGATCGACTTCGTCTGCGTTCTTTCTGCGGAGTCACGCGAAGATCTCCGGAATGCATGGGGCCGTTGCCCGGAGGGGAGCGAGGCAAGACGGCGGACGAGCGAATACTACTGGAAGTACCTTCGGCGTTCCATCGTTCGAACGCCCGACGCGGATCTCAATCAGGGCGTGCTGTGGGCGAAGGCAAACATGCTGCGCGTCCAGACGTATCGCCCGACCGGCTGGTGCTTCACGAACGACCCGACGCGGAGCAACAACGCCGTGGGGCGCGACACGGCGTGGATGGCTTTCGGTGCCGATTACCTCAACTCGGAGTTCTCGCGCGACTCGCTCTACGCGTTCTTTCGCCTTCAGGAGAAGAGTGGAAAGATCGTCGAGTACTACGACGTGCGCAACGAAAAGACCGAGGATTACGGGCTCAACGTCAACGATGACACGCCGCTCGCGGTGCTCGCGCTCTGGCACCACTACACGGTTACCGGAAACAAGCGCTTTCTGCGCCTCTGCTATTCAGGAGCCGTGCGCGCGATGGAGTACATGCTCTCGCAGCGCAACGATCAAGGATTGGTGTGGTGCACGGCGACGGGCGTAGACGAACAGGGAATCGTCGGCTGGAGGAACGTCATCCCGGAGTACCGGATCAGCGGGGCTTCGACGGAGATCAACTCCGAGTGCTGCGCCGCGCTCAGGGCCCTCACCGAGATGGCGAAGCTCTTCCACGACGAAAAGGCGGCGAGAAGGTATCGCCGTGAGGCGAACGCGCTGCGTGAGGCGATCAACGAGCACCTCGTCAACCCTGCGAACAATCTCTACTATCTCACGATCGACGTTGACGGAACACCGCGTACGGACGTCACCGTCGATCTCGTCTTCCCAGTGCTCTTCGGGGTTGCACCTCCGGAACGTGCGGCGCGTATCGTCGCCGCGCTGAGCGATGCGGCCTTCTGGACCGACGCGGGCATCCGAACCGTACCGCGCGACGATCTGCTCTATAGTCCGGTGAATAGCTTCGGTCTGCTCGGCGGTGTTTGGGTGGCGGTAACCTTCTGGTACGCATTCGCAGCGGCGAAGTACAACCCGTCGTTCATGGCAAAGGCCCTTTCGATGAGCTTTCGCCATTTCTCACGCGAGCCGCGCCGAAACAATACGGTACCGGGGCAGTTCTCGGAGTGGTTGCACGGCGAGATCCTCGCGAACCAAGGGATGATGCTTTCGCCGTGGGACGCGCCGCGCTATCTGTGGGCGGCGATCGAGGGCGGCGGCGGTTTGGACGTATACGCGGCGGAGCCACGGATCGCGCCCGTTCTGCCGGAAGACTGGCGATGGCTGACGGTCGTAGGCGTACCGTTTCGCGGCAAGAGCATTGCGTGGATTGTCATCCGCATGCCCGGTGGGCTCGAAGTCCATACGACCTCGACGCTCAAGTGTAATGGCGGCTGCGCGCGCTATACAAAGGACATCAGCGATCAAACCCGCGTGTCGGACCCTTATGCGGCGGTCGTCTCATTCGCCGCCAAAAACCGGACGCTCGTCTTCATCGGGAATCCCGGCTCGCAGACGATCACGACCGCGGCGTCACTCGACGCGCTCCCGCTCCCCGAGCACACGGTGCGCGTCTTCTCCACGGTCTGGAACTCGTGGTGGGAGCTCGGCAAGCGCAAACGCGAGCAGATCATGGATGGCATCGCCGTCGTCGTCGACGCGGGTGGCTTCGCCCTCGTCGAGATCACGCCGCCGTAGGAATCTCGAAGGCGAGATTTGGGTCCGCGTCGAGCGTCAGGGGATCGGCGCGAACAACGTCGCCCTGGTAGTACGCGGCGGCGGCGATCATCGCAGCGTTGTCGGTGCAGTATTTCGGTGGGGGGATGAAAGCGTCGACGTGCTCGCGCGATGCCCACGAGCGGAAAGCGTGCTGCAGTGCGGAGTTTGCAGCGACGCCGCCGGAGAGTACGGCACATGCGTACTCGCGTTGTGCGAAAGCGCTCTCCACGCGCGCCATCAACACGTCGACGACGGCCGCTTGAAACGAGGCTGCGACGTCCTCGCGCTTTGCCTTCTTTCCCGCCTCTGCTTCCAAGAAGTAACGCACCGACGTCTTGAGGCCGGAGAAAGAGAGATCGAGACTTCCCGGATCTGGGCGGTGACGTGGAAACTTGTGCGCATTCGGATCACCGCGTTGCGCAAGGGTATCGATCTCGGGGCCGCCCGGATAAGGGAGGCCGAGAAGACGCGCTGTTTTGTCGTAGGCCTCTCCTGCGGCGTCATCGCGTGTACGTCCGAGAATCTCCATCGATACCGGCGAGAGGACTCGCACGAGCTGCGAGTGGCCGCCCGAAACGAGAAGCGCGAGCATAGGATAGCGCGGCCGCTCCGGCCTCTCCAGAAACGCCGCAAAGATGTGTCCGTGAAGGTGATTGACGCCATAGAGCGGCTTTTTGAGCGCAAAGGCAAGCGCCTTGGCGCTCGCCACGCCGACGACAAGGCTACCGATCAAACCGGGACCGCGTGTCACCGCGATCGCGTCGATCGCGCTCAAGGGCGTCTGTGCACGAGCCGCGGCATCCTCTATCGCGGCCGAGAGCAGTGCCGTATGGCGGCGGCTTGCGATCTCGGGTACGATGCCGCCGTACTTCGCATGGAAGGCATCCTGAGCCGTCGAGACGGAGGCGAGCACGTCGCGTCCGTCGCGAACGACGGCGGTGGCGGTATCGTCGCACGAGGTTTCAATGCCGAGGAGAAGCACGGGTGGAACTTCAGGCCGTCACTGCGAAGCCCCGCTTCGATGGAAAACGTCACCGAGATTCTCCGCCTGCCCTCTCCCGCGCCGAAGCCTCAGTCGCTCGCGTTCGACGGGACGCTGCTGTGGATGGGTTCGATTGCAACGAACCGTCTCTACGCGCTGCGGCCCGCGCAGTGGACGGTGGAAGAAGAGGCGGCCGCTCCCGGAAAGCCATACGGCCTTGCCGTCGTCGGCGATGAGTTGCGGGTCATCTGCAGCGAGACGGCAGAAGACCGTCGCATGGTGCGCCGCTTCGTGCCGGGTCACGGCTTCAAGACCCAGGGCGCCTTCCAATGTCCCGACGACACCGGATCGCAGCTCGGCTATGACGGCGATCTCCTCTACATCAGCCAGTGGTACAACCGCAGAATTGTCGGCGTGGATGAGAAGGGTGACGTCGTGACCCAGCTCACCGTGCCGCACGGCATCTGCGGGCAAGTCATCGTCGAGGGCACGTTCTATCTCGTCACCACCGACGATGAAGAGACCGACGAGTACTGGCTCACGCGAGTTGACGCGCGCAACGGCTCGCCGAAATCCGAAGACCTCGCGCGCATTCCGTTTGCTGCGCGTGCACTTTCCTACGACGGCTCGAAGTTCTGGACGAACCACCGGGAGCACGACGAGATCGTCGCCTTCGCACGCCCCTAAACACATTGAAGATCCGCTACGTTCAGACAACGCGTGGCTATCGCGTCGAGTTTGGGAGAGTCGTGCTCTCCCAGTCGACGTTCCTCCTCATCGCTGCGTTTCTCGTCGGCGTTGGCGGTGGCTACGGAGCGGTGCTCTTCCGTGGGCTGATCGCGCTCGAGACCGGATTTGCCTTCGGTCCGCTGCTGCACGGTTTCGGCCTGTTGGGTCGCGCGAGCGTCATTCCCGTGTTGATAATCGGCGGCGTTGCGACGAGCCTCATCGTAAACCGCTTTGCAAAGGAGGCGAAAGGGCACGGCGTTCCCGAGGTGATGGCGGCGGTTGCCGAGCGCGGCGGCATCATGCGGCCGCGCGTCATCGCGGTGAAATCGATAGCGTCGGCGACCTGCATCGGCTTCGGCGGGAGTTGCGGCCGGGAGGGTCCGATCGTGCAGATCGGGTCGACCATCGGCTCGGTGATCGGCCAGGCTGCGAAATGTCCACCCGCCTTCGTGCGGACGCTCGTCGGATGTGGCGCGGCGGCCGGCATCTCGGCGACCTTCAATGCGCCGATCGGCGGCGTCTTCTTTGCCGCCGAGGTGATCCTCGGCGAGTTTGCGCCGCGGTCGTTCGCAGCGATCGTGGTATCGAGCGTGGTCGCGGCCGTGATCGGCAGAGTCTATTTCGGAAACCACCCATCTTTCACGGCGGCGGCGTTCTACTTGGTTTCGCCGGCCGAGCTCGGGCTCTATGCCGTGCTCGGCGTCATTGCCGCGATCTGGGCCGCGGGCTTCGTGCGGATGCTCTACTTTTTGGAGGACCGTTTCGAGAGCTTGCGCACAGCGGTGTGGCTAAAGGCGGCGATGGGATTCGGGCTCGTCGGCGTCATCGGCATCTGGTATCCGCAAATCTTCGGCGTCGGCTATGAGAGCATCGACGCGGTCCTCTCCCAGCACGTAGCGCCGCTGCATGCATTCACGCTTGCTGCGCTCAAGCCGGTGGCCACCTCGCTCACGCTTGGCAGCGGTGGCAGCGGCGGCGTCTTCGCCCCCTCGCTCTTCACCGGTGCGATGCTCGGGAATGCGTACGGAAGCGTCGTGCACCATGCCTTTCCTGCCTGGACGGCGACTGCAGCGGCGTACGGCTTGGTGGGAATGGCAGCGGTCTTCGCAGCGGCTGCCGAAGCCCCGATCACGGCGATCATGATCGTCTTCGAGATGTCGAGCGATTACCATATCATCCTGCCGTTGATGATTGCTTCGGTAATTGCGGCGCTCCTGGGACGCCATCTCCTGGGGTACACGATCTACGAGATGAAACTCATTCGGCAAGGGATCGATATCATGAAGCGGCGCAGCGGAGCTGCGTAACGTGCTCGCCGATGCGTTCGCGCGGCCGATCGAGTATCTGCGCGTCTCCGTCACCGACAAGTGTAACTTGCGCTGCGTCTACTGCATGCCGGAGCACGGCCTTCCCTGGCTGGACAACGAGAGCATCCTCACATACGAGGAGATCGCGCGCATCGTCGAAGCGGCAGCCTCGCTCGGTGTACGTGCGATTCGCCTCACCGGTGGCGAACCGCTCCTGCGCCCACGGCTCGAGCGCCTCGTCAGGATGATCGCGTGTATCTCGGGTATCGAAGATATCGCCCTTTCGACGAACGGCTTGTTGTTGGAAGGTCAGATCGAAGCGCTTGCTGCAGCCGGTCTGCGGCGGGTGAATATCTCGCTCGACACGTTACGGTCGGAGCGTTTCGAGGAGATCGCGAGGCGCCCGGGCCTGCATCGCGTGCTGCGGGCAATTGAAGCGGCGATCGCGCTGCGGCTGATGCCGGTGAAGATCAACTGCGTCGTAATGCGTGGGCGTAACGACGACGAGGTCGAAGCATTCGCGCGACTCTCGCGCCGCCTGCCGGTGACGGTGCGCTTCATCGAGGCGATGCCGGTGCTCGAGTATGCGCGCGCACAGGGCGAGGAGTATGTGAGCGCGGACGAGCTGCTCGAGCGCCTGTCACGCATCGGCGGTTTGCAGCCGGTCGAAGGCCCGCGCGGTAACGGTCCTGCGCGCTACTTTGCCTTTCCGCGCGCCGCGGGAACGATCGGCGTCATCACGCCGCTCTCTCACGAGTATTGCAGCACATGCAATCGCATTCGCCTCACCGCAGACGGGCGCTTACGCCTCTGCCTCTTCGGCAACTACCACGCTGACCTGCGCACGCCACTGCGCGCGGGTGCTTCGCGCCAAGAGCTCG
>JASHTE010000040.1 GCA_030040695.1 Vulcanimicrobiota bacterium
GCCGAGCACGACGTCAACAATGTGTTCGACTTCAATTCCGTTCATCGCCGCTCCTCATACCAGATAGAAAATAGAGAAGAGTACGACCCAAATCACGTCGACGAAGTGCCAGTAGAGCGTACCTGCAGTGAGGCCGAAGTACTTGTTCTTGTCGTAGACGCCGTGCACCGACTGCAACAGCAAGATCGTGAGGTACCACACGCCGCAGAAGACGTGGAATCCGTGCATGCCGGTGAGCGTGAAGAACGAAGCACCGAAGATGCCGCTGCCGGACCAGGAGACGTGGTCGTGCACGTAGAGCGTGTAATATTCGATGCCCTGCCCGGTAAGGAAGAGCAAGCCGAGGATGATCGTAGAGATCATGAACCCCGCATAGCGCATGAACTTGCCGTGCTTGAAGTTCTCGAGCGCGTAGTGCATCGTTGCGCCGGAGCCGAAGAGAATCGCCGCGTTCACCGCTCCGAGACTGATCGCCGGACGGACGACGCCCGGTGGCGGCCATCCCTGGCCGCTGTTGCGCAGGTAGAGATAGGCAAAGATAAACGACGAGAAGAGCACGATGTCGCTGACGAGGAAGAGCAGGAACCCCTGCAATCGCAGCGCTCGCGTCTCGGCGTAGAGCTGATCGACCTCACCCCCGCCCGGAATCGAAACTACGGCCACGCTCAGTTGCTTCCTAAAAGCATTGGAATGACGTCGTGCCGATGAAGCTCGGACCGACGAGCGGAGCTAGGACGGTGAGAGCGAGGAGGCCGAGCAGCAGGAGCGAGTCCCGGATGACGAGCGACGAGCGGTTCAGAGGCACGATGTCGTTCCAACGTTAGTGACTCCCCACGGGCACCGGTGCGTCGGTCAACTCCTCTTCCAGGTGCGCGTACGGAAGCGGCTCGGTGAAGTCGTACGGCAAACCAAAGACGCTTGGAACGTGCTTGAAATTGTAGTACGGCATCGGCGAGGGAATCTGCCATTCGAGCGTGCGCGCCCCCCACGGATTGTGCCCGACCTTCTTCCCGTTGCGAATCGAGTAGAGGGCGTTGATAAAGAAGATCAGGATCGCAAGCGTCATGATGAACGAGAAGATCGACTCGAACTGATTGATGCCTTGGAACTGGGGATCGTACGTCGCGACTCGGCGCGGCATGCCTTCGGCGCCGAGCCAGTGCATCGGGAGAAACGTCCCGAGGAAGCCGATCATGAAGAGAACGAAGTGCACGCGCCCCCAGAACTCGCTCATCGCGCGGCCGGTCATCTTCGGGAACCAGTAGTAGAAGCCGGCGAAGATCCCCATGAGGCTTCCGCCGACGAGCACGAAGTGAATGTGCGCCGGGATGAAATATGTGCCATGCACGTGGAGGTCGAACGGAATTGCTGCTAAGAAGACGCCGCTGATGCCGCCAAACGTAAAGAGCACGAGGAACCCGATCGCGAAGAGCATCGCGCTCGTGAGGTGAATCTTCCCCTCCCACATCGTCGCGATCCACGAAAAGATCTTGACGCCGGTCGGCACGGCGATGATAAACGTGATCACCATGAACGGAAGCTGCATGTATGGCGCGATGCCGGACGTGAACATGTGGTGCGCCCACACCATGAACCCGGCGAGCGCGATCGCCGCCGAGGAGAACGCGATCAATCGATATCCAAAAATCGGCTTGCGCGAGAAGACCGGTATCACCTCCGACATGATCCCGAAGGCGGGCAGGATCATGATGTAGACCGCCGGGTGTGAGTAGAACCAGAACATGTGCTGCCAGAGAACCGGCGAACCGCCTTTCGTCGGGTCGTAGAACGGTACGCCGAACTGCCGCTCCATGAAGAGCGCGGCGAGCGCTGCTGCAAGCGCGGTCGTCGCGATCATCAAGAGCGGTGCGGTTGCAAATTGCCCCCAGCAGAAGAGCGGCATTCTCGTGTAGGTCATGCCGGGCGCGCGCATCTTCAGCATCGTAACGAGGAAGTTCATGCCGGTGAGCGTCGAGCTGACCCCGACGAGAAAGATCGCCGCGCACCACATCGACGTCCCCGCGGCCCCCTGCAATGACATCGGCGGATACTCGGTCCAGCCCGCGACCGGCGCGCCCATGAGAAACGACGAAAAGAGCATCAAGCCGGAGATCGGAAAGATCCAGAAGCTGATCATATTCAGCCACGGGAAGGCGACGTCGCGCGCACCGATCTGAACGGGCATCACGAGATTACCGAAGCCGCCGGTGAGCATCGGAATGATGACGAGCCACACCATTGCGGAGCCATGGATCGAGTACACCTCGTCGTAGGTATCCGGCGTGATGAAGCCGCCGTTCGCATGCATGAGCTGAATGCGAATGATCTCGGCGAGGCAACCGGCCAGCACGAAGAAGACGAACGCCGTGATGATGTACTGGATACCGATGATCTTGTGATCGAGCGAGAAGATATACTTACGGATGAAGCCTTGAGGCTCCGGATGAATGTGCTCGGCGATTCCGCCGTGTTCTGCGATGACTGACATGGTTGCGCTCTAGCTCACTTCAATCTCAAGGTGTTCAAGTATGCGACGAGATTCGCGATATCCTTATTCGAGAGTCCGTTCTCGGCCTGGTCCGGCATGTGCCCGTAGCTACCGGTGTATCCGCTCTGCAAGATCTTCGCGACGTCCGCCGGCGTCGCCGGCGCGCCGTCGACGAGATCGGGGTGCGCCGGATCATGCAACACGCCGAGCAAGCCCGGGCCGACGATCCGCTGGCCGAACGGTGCCAAGGCGTGGCACGCGCTGCATTTTTGCGAGAAGAGCGCCTTGCCCGCGCCTGCGTAGCCACCTACCAAGCTGATCGCCCCGGAAGAAACTGTCGGAATGCCATTGCCGGCGTGCGCGTTGCGCGCCTGCCAGAGGTGGTACCAGGCCTCGTACTGAGCAACCGGCTCGACGACCATCACCTGCTTATCCATCGTCGAGTGCCCCGTCCCGCAGAACTCCGTGCAGATGATCTGGTACCGGCCGATTCTCGTGGGCGTGAAGCGAATGGTGTTGATCATGCCCGGAATCATGTCGGCCTTGAGACGCATGTCCGGAACCCAGAACGAATGGATGACGTCACCCGAAGTCATATTGAGCGTCACGGGCACGTTCACCGGCAAGTGCATCTCACTCGTTATTTCACCGTTGACGTCCGGATAGCGAAACGTAAAGTACCACTGCCTGCCGATCGACTCCACGACGAGGCCGTTCGCCGGCTGCACCTGGAGAACGTACCAGATCTTGATGCTCAAGATGGAGAGCAGCACGACGAAGAGCGTCGGTACGATCGTCCACGCCGCTTCGAGTTTTGGGTTATCGTGAATATTCGCGCCGAGAGCGTCGGGCGGATCGCTGCGCCGCCGCCGAAACGCGATAACGAAATAAATGATGTATCCGACGACGAATGTGTAGAGCAACGCCGCGGCTGAGGCCATGAAACGGAAGAGCCAATCGACCTGGTCACCGGGATGCCCGCCTTCCGGCGGGAGCCACGGCTCGACCGACGGCATCAGCCAGAAATAGAGTATCTCGGCGATCGAGAGCAGCGCGAGAACGACGGTGACGATCTGAAACCCGCGGTGCCTGCTCACGGAGCGACGGCTTCGCTTAGATGCGCGCCGACCCTGCGCCGGATGCTCCGAGTGCGGCGACAAAAGTGCGTGCACGCTCGGCCACGATGCGCTCCGGCTTGCACTCCGGTAGCGAGCCGGTGATTGCTGCTCCGACAACGATCGCATCGGCTCCGGCGGCGAGCGCCGCTCTACCCTCCTCCGGCGTTGCGATGCCGCCCTCGCAGATCGTGAATGCGCCAAAGGTCGCAAGCTCGCGCACGAGTTCGTATGAAGGAAGCTGCGCTCCGCGCGTCCGTTCCGTGTAGCCGCAGAGCGTCGTCGCGAGAATGTTTGCACCGTTATCGCGAGCACGCCGGCCATCCTCGCCGAGCGCACAGTCGGCCATAGCGAGCGCGCCACCGCCCCAAATGGCGGCGACGATCGCCTCCGTCGTACTACCGTCGGGCCGTGGGCGGCGCGTCGCATCGAAGGCCACGATCTCGACACCCGCGGCGAGCACATCACGTACGTCGGCAAGTGTCGGCGTGATGTACGGCTCGAAGCCCGCGTACGCACGTTTCACGATGCCGATGATCGGCGCCGAGATACTCGCTCGCACCGCCTTCACGTGCGCAGCGGACTCGACGCGCACTCCGGCAGCGCCGGCGTCAATCGCAGCGGCGCACATTGCCGCGATAGCAGCGGGAGTGTCGTGCGGGGATCCTCGCGGGACTTGCACTGAAACGACGAGCCCGCCGCGTAACGACTCTGGAAGGCTCACGGTATCAGCGTTGTAGGAATGCCCGCCTCGCGCATCGCCATGACGAGCGCCCCGAGCGCAGGCGAGTATAGGGGGTCGACGATCTCGATGTCCGGTACTTTCGCTCGCGTCGCTCGATAGACGCCGCTCTTGAAGCCGGCGTCCTGCATGAGGCCGCCCGTGAACGCTGCGCGCGGCTGTGTTCGCCAATGCCAAGCCGGGGACGCAGCCCACGCTACCAGGCACGCGAGGTGCTCGTGCGCCGCAGCGATCGTCTCGTGGGCGCAAGGATCGGCGGCGCCCGGCTCTCGCCGCGCGATATCGAGTACGGTGCGAGCAAACGATGCAAGGCGTTCGCGGGTGAGCTCACCGTGATAGAACGCGGCAAAGATGTCGCGGAGCGAGCTTCTGCCGAAGTGCGCGAGCGCTGCTCTCGCAACCGCGCAGTCGTCGTCGCGCAGCGCCGCTGCGCCGAGGGCCGTTCGCACGATCCAAAATGCGCTTCCTTCGTCGCCGAAAACGTATCCGAGGCCACCGTGCAATCCCGTTTCGCCGGCATCATCGACTGCATACGCTACCGAGCCTGTGCCCGCAATCACGATGATGCCGCTTCCGCCTGCAAATGCGCCGGCGTGTGCGACAGCAGGGTCGTGCACAAGCCGCAGCCTTCGCGTCGGCAGAGATGGAGGAATGCCCCAGACGCGGCCTTCGTAGCCGCTGACTCCGGCGACGATTGCCTCGAAGGTCGTTGCTTCGTCGAGCCGCGCATCTCGGCGCGCCGCTTCGAGCGCACCGTTCAGCGCGTCGTGCAGCCGCGTCGAGTTCGCATCCTGCGCGATCTCGTCGGCTGGACCGGCGACTCCGCGCCCAACGACGCGTCCGCTTTCGTCGGCGATCGCGGCCTGTGTTCCGCTCTGCCCTCCATCAATTCCGGCGACGTATCTCACGAGACTCGCCGTGCGAACGAGCACGCGGCACGTTCGCGTTGCGCACGGGTTGGCAGACGCGCGACTTCGCCGACGCGCTCGAGATGGTGGTAGAGCTCATGCGCCACCGCTTCGACGAAGAAGCGCCGCCGCTGCGCGCCGTGCAACGCACGCAGCGAGCGCACGTTCACGCGGATCGCTCTCGCACGGGGATCGTACTCCGCGTGCAACACGGCCTCGCCCCAGGCGCCGAGGTCCGCCACCTCGATGCGCAATCCGCGCTGCCGCGCGCTTCGCATGAAGGAAGGTCTGCTCACAGGACGACACCGTCGCGCTCGAGCGCCGCGCGCAGCTCCTGCACGTCGATCTCGCTCGGCAACACATCGCGCTCGCAGGCGATGGCCGCCGCGGTTCCGGCCGCCTGGCCGAGGGTCATCACCGTGGGCGTCAGGCGTGTCGATGCGAGCGCCTCGTGCGTCGTCGAGATGCATCGCCCGGCGACGAGCAAACCCTCGCAGCTCGCGGGAACCAGACAGCGATATGGAATCTCGTAACTCGTTCCGGGCGCGAGCCGCTGCGTCGTCGTGCCCTTTCCCGATGGATTGTGAATGTCGATCGGATAGGCACTGCGGGCGACCGCATCTTCGAAATGCCGCGCTTCGAGCACGTCTTCCCGTGTGAGCGTATACCGTCCGACGATGCGGCGGGATTCGCGAATACCGATCTGCGTTCCCGTTGCAGCGATCCGCGCGTTCTCGAAACCGGGGACGCGCTCGCGGAAAAATGCCGCGACCTGCATCACCTGTCGGCGCGCTTCAACTTCCGCCCGCGTGAGGTCGTCGGGGTCGAGTGGATCGATCTCGAGCACGCGAGTCATGTTCACCGTCACCTCATCCGGATACGGTGAGATGAAGAACGAAACGACTTCGCGCGGCACGTCCACGATGCCGTCTCGTTGAGCACGCGACCAGAGCTCGTTCAACCCCGCTACTGCGGTGACGCTCTGCGGCGTTCGCTCATGTGCTTTCAGCGACGTGCGCATCTGGTCGGGATGCGTACGCAGGTACGCGGCCGTCTTCGCGAGGTCGACATGGCTCATCCGAAACATGAGCGAGGCGGGCTGGACGCGCCCGCGCGCATCCCCTTTCTGTGTCGGCACGCCGGCCGAAGCCGCGACGTACGCGTCGGCCGTAGCGTCGATCACGACGCGGCCGCGGTGCACACGCTTTCCAGCCACCGTGTCGAACGCGGCACCGACGACGCGATTGCCCTCGACGAGCGCGCTCGTGAACCAAGCGTGCAGCAGCAGGCGCACCCGCGCTTCGGTCATCATCTCGAAGAGGAGCGCCTTGTGCACTTCAGGATCGAAGGGCGTGATCGTCGGGACGTAGTTGGATGTGTCCGGCAGGTGCCCCGGTGAGGCGCCGAGCGCTACGAGACGCGAGACGATCTCCTGGGCGATGCCGCCCACGATGCGCTCTTCCCCAGAGTGAAAGGTCATCCAGGGACCGACCATCGCGGCGGTAGCCGTTCCGCCGAGGAAGCCGTAGCGCTCGACGAGTAGCGTCTTCGCACCGTGGCGAGCCGCGGCAATCGCCGCAGCGCAGCCCGCATTACCGCCGCCTACGACGAGAACGTCGAAGTCGCGCATTCTTCGCGGGTTCGGCGGCCGTGGCGGCAGGCCATCTCACGGTCTCCGCCACAATTCCGGAAGTGCGATGATTGCGTACGCTCGGTCGGCGCACTACTACGATGCGCTGCTCGACGCCGCAGGCAAGGATTACGCGCGAGAGAGCGCTGTGATCCGTGAGCTCGTGGAGCGCTATAAGCGCTCGGCGGGGCGAACAATGCTCGACATCGGATGCGGCACCGGACGCCATCTGGAGTATCTTCGCGAAACGTACACGTGCGAGGGCCTCGACATCGACCGTGGGATGCTCGCCGTTGCTTCCGAGCGGTGCCCGGGTGTGCGGTTCCATCTCGCAGACATGATAGGCTTCAACCTCGGCAAGCGCTTCGACGTCATCATCTCGCTCTTCGGCTCGATCGCCTACCTCCCGACCCTCCAGCGCTACGAGCAGACGATCGCAAACTTCGCGCGCCATCTATCGCCGGGCGGCGTTGCGATCGTCGAGCCGTGGCTGCGCCCGAGCGAGTGGGTGGACGGACAAGTTGCTGCACGCTTTGCCGACCTTCCGGAGATGAAGGTTGCGCGCATGCACGTCTCGCGACGTGATGACTATACGGCAATCCTGAACTTTCATTATATGGTAGCGATGCGCGACGGCGTGCGCACCTTCGAGGAAACTCATCGCCTGCTCTTGATGACCGACGAGCAATACAGTAGCGCGTTCCTGCGGGCGGGGTTCGAGCTCCATCACGGCACGAACGTCCTCAGCGGCCGGGATGTGTACGTGGGCGTACACTCAGAATGACGCCGAATAATGCTCGTCTACATCGGAACCGCTCGTCGCTCGCCGTCCGTGGCTCGCTCCTGCTGCTCAGCCTCCTCGCTCTCGCCGTCCTAGCTCCGCTCGTCGGTCGGAGCTTCCTCCGCTTGACGAGCATCATGCCGGTGTCATCCTGAGCGTGCTTAAAGGGAATCCTCCGCTGGGGGCATAGCCTGGCGGTATGTCGCTTTTCTCTCGAGTAAAGCCGCTCTCGACCATTCTCGCCGAAGGCAGTGACACGGCGCACGGGTTGAAACGTTCTCTCGGCCCGTGGTCGCTCACCGCGATGGGCATCGGCGCGATCATCGGCACCGGCATCTTCGTTCTCACCGGTGTCGCATCCGCAACGCGGGCCGGCCCGGCGCTCACGCTCTCGTTCGTCATCGCGGGAGTCGTGAGCGTCTTTGCCGCGCTGTGCTATGCTGAGGTTTCGAGCAAGATCCCGATCTCCGGAAGCGCGTACACCTACACGTACGCGACGCTCGGCGAGTTTCTCGCGTGGATCATCGGATGGGCTCTCGTGCTCGAGTATGCGCTCGGGGCGGCGACCGTCAGCATAGGATGGTCAGGATACTTCTTGCGGATTTGGAACGGATTGACGAAGGCGTCGTGGCACATTCCTGATGCTTGGTCGCACGGGCCCACGTGGG
>JASHTE010000041.1 GCA_030040695.1 Vulcanimicrobiota bacterium
CTGCGCCCGAAAGACGAAAAGGATCTCGCGCAACTGCGCCGTCTCGACGCGGGTGCTCGCCGTCAGTTCGCCGGTGCGATTCTCGACGCGGTCGCCGAAGCGGAAGCGCTGCCTGAAGAGGAGCTCCCAGAGCGCCCGAAGCGCCCGCTCGGCGCGGCGCGCGACACACTCGTCGCGCTCATGAGCGTTATCGTCAACGAGATCGCGCGCGAGCACGGGCTCGCCCCGAGCCTCCTCGTTCCCCGTGCCTCGCTCGAGCGCGTCTCGCGAGAACTTCCGAGCGATTCTCAGTCGCTCGCTGAGGCGCTCGATCTTTCGTCGTGGCGCCTTCGCTTGGTAGCGACGCCGTTGCAGCGGCTGCTTTGGGGCGAAGCGTCGGTAATCGTCGAAGGCTACACCGAGGGCGACCCGAAGATAGGCTTGCAATGAACGAAGAGGGCAGTTTCGGCGCGGCTGCGACGTTGCGCGTTGCGCATCGAACGTATCGCTACTATCGGCTGAGCGTGCTCGAGGAGGCGGGGCTCACGAAGCTCGCGCGCCTTCCGTTCTCGGTGAAGATTCTGCTCGAGAACCTGCTGCGTTTCGAGGATGGGCGGACGGTGAAACGCGACGACGTCGAGGCGCTTGCGCGTTGGTCGCGCACGCCCGAAGAGCGCGAGATCGCATTTTGCCCGGCGCGCGTGCTACTGCAGGACTTCACGGGGGTTCCGTGCGTCGTCGATCTTGCAGCGATGCGCGACGCGATCGCGGACATGGGCGGGTTCCCGAAGCGCGTCAACCCGTTGCAGCCGGTCGAGCTCGTGATCGACCATTCCGTGCAAGTAGATTACTTTCGCGGCACGGAGGCATTCGCAAAGAATGCCGCGCTTGAGTTCGAGCGGAACCGCGAGCGCTACGCGTTCTTGAAATGGGGGCAGGCTGCGCTCTCGGGCTTGCGGGTCGTACCACCGGACACCGGCATCGTCCATCAGGTGAATATCGAGTATCTTGCCCGCGTCGTCTTCGGTGCGGGTGGCGCCGGTGAAGCGTTCGACGAGGCGAGCGCGCTTGCGTATCCGGATACCCTCGTGGGCACCGACTCGCACACGACGATGGTCGACGGGTTGGGTGTGCTCGCGTGGGGCGTCGGCGGTATCGAAGCAGAGGCAGCGATGCTCGGCCAGCCCGTGACGATGCTCATCCCGCACGTCATCGGTGTTCGCCTCGAAGGATCGTTGCGCGAAGGCGTTACCGCAACCGATCTCGTGCTGACGGTCACGCAGATGCTACGGAAGCGCGGCGTCGTGGGAACGTTCGTCGAGTTTTTCGGTAAGGGCTTGAGCTCGATGAATGTCGCCGACCGCGTGACGATCGGCAACATGTCGCCGGAGTTCGGCTGCACGGTTGCGATGTTCCCGATCGACGACCGCACACTCGAATACTTGCGCTTCACCGGTCGCTCTGCGGAGCAAGTCGCGCTCGTCGAGGCCTACGCGAAGGCGCAGTCCCTCTTCCGCACCGACGCGACGCTAGATGCTGAGTACAGCGATGTGCTCGAGCTTGATCTCGACAGCGTCGAGCCGAACCTTGCCGGGCCGCGCCGTCCGCAAGACCGCGTGCCCCTGCACGAGGTGAAGACGTCGTTCACGGCGGCGATGCGCGAATGGGTGGAGGCGCGCAACGGTAACGGCAACGGCCTCGGCCGCTGGACCGGCGAGGGCGGCTCACAGACCGCGATGATCGGCGAGGTCGAGGCCGACGGCGACGGCCAAGAGATTGCCCCGGAGGCCGCACGAGACGTCTCCGACGGCGCCGTCGTGATCGCCGCGATCACGAGCTGTACGAACACCTCGAATCCCTCGGTCTTGATCGGCGCGGGCCTGCTCGCGCGCAACGCCGTGGAGCGCGGCTTGCACACGAAGCCGTGGGTGAAAACGTCGCTCGCGCCCGGATCGCAGGTCGTCACCGATTACCTCGCCAGAGCGGGGCTGCAGCGCTATCTCGACGCGCTCGGGTTCGACCTCGTCGGTTACGGATGTACGACGTGCATCGGAAACTCCGGGCCGCTCCCCGCGGAAGTTGCCGACAGCATCGAAGCGC
Source organism: Vulcanimicrobiota bacterium (assembly GCA_030040695.1). Taxonomy (GTDB): domain Bacteria; phylum Vulcanimicrobiota; class Vulcanimicrobiia; order Vulcanimicrobiales; family Vulcanimicrobiaceae; genus Tyrphobacter. The sequence continues at coordinate 2,080 of JASHTE010000041.1, forward strand.
ACGATCTCGTCGTCGCGGCAGTGCTCTCCGGCAACCGCAACTTCGAGGGTCGCATCCATCCGCAGGTGCGAGCGAACTACCTTGCCTCACCGCCGCTCGTCGTTGCATACGCGCTCGCCGGTCGCATGGACGTCGATCTTACGCGGGAGCCGCTCGGCCTCGGCAAAGAGGGGCCTGTCTACCTGCGTGACGTCTGGCCCTCGAACGACGAAATTGCAAAGACGGTAGCGCAATGCATCACCGACCAAATGTTCAAGACGCGTTATGCCGACGTCTTCAAGGGCGACGAGAATTGGGCGAAGCTTCAGGTGGCGACGAGCGAGCGCTTTGCATGGGATCCGAAATCCGAGTACGTGAAGCGGCCACCCTACTTCGACGGTATGCCGGCGCAACCGCCGCAGCCGGCAGATGTCAAGGGGGCGCGCGTTCTCGCGATGCTCGGCGACTCGGTAACGACCGATCACATCTCGCCGGCGGGAAGCATCGCGCGTAACAGTCCTGCGGGCACGTATCTCACCGAGCACGGCATCGAGCCGAAGGATTTCAACTCGTACGGCTCACGGCGCGGGAACCATGAGGTGATGGTGCGCGGAACGTTTGCGAACGTGCGGTTGCGCAATCTGCTCGTGCCGGGCGTCGAAGGAGGGATGACGCGCTACCTTCCGAGCGGCGAGCAGATGACGATCTACGACGCCGCGATGCGGTATCGTGACGACGGCACGCCGCTCGTCGTGCTTGCCGGCAAGGAGTACGGCTCCGGCTCGTCGCGCGACTGGGCGGCGAAAGGGCCGTATCTCCTCGGCGTCAAGGCAGTGATCGCCGAATCGCTCGAGCGCATTCACCGCAGCAATCTCATCGGCATGGGAGTTCTGCCGCTCGAGTTCACCGGCGGCGCTACACGCGAGTCGCTTGGCCTCACCGGCGAAGAAGTCTACGACGTGACGGGTTTGGCGAAGGGCATCTCCCCGCGCATGATGGCGAGAGTCATCGCACGCGATCTAGGCAGCGGCGACTCGAAGGCGTTCGAGGTTCGCGTGCGCATCGATACGCCTGACGAAGCGGAGTACTACCGGCACGGCGGCATCTTGCAGTACATGCTGAGGCAGCTCCGAGCGCAATGAAAGAGGAACGCCTCGTTCATCGGCTCGAGGCGTTCTCCGACATCGTCATGGGCTTCGTGCTGGCCGAGATGGCGTTGACGCTCGTCATCCCCAAGAGCATTCCAACGCCGGCGGGCCTGCTGGAGAACATTAGTAGCTTTGCCGTCACGTTCGGGCTCGTTGCGGTCCTTTGGTACTTTCACAATCGGCTCTTCGCCATATATTTCGTACCAAATGCCTTGATGGTCGTGCTCAACTTCATCATGCTTGGCGGACTTGTTGTCATGGGCTACGTCTTTTCCGTGGCGGTACGCTTCATCGGAACGCCCGGCTCGAGCTGGCTCATGGGCATGTGGTTCGAATGCTTCGGCGTCGTCTACGGCATGCTCGGCATCATGTACGGCATCGGTGTTCTCCTCAGAGCGCGTGACTTAGATCCGCGTGAGTTCGCCTCAGGTGCCTTTCGCGCGGTCGCAGCGGTTCTTGCCTCGCTCCTCTTCGCGATCGTTGGTTACGAGTTCGCACGCGTGCGGCACGTCTCGCAGCTCCATGGCTTGATGGGTATGGTGGCAGCGTTCGCGGCCCTCTCATTGTGCGCGCGACTACTCCTTCGCCGCTGGGTCGCCTCTCGCAGCGCGAACGCGTAGCGCTGCTCGTCACCCCGAGCGCTTCCGTCGTCAGTGAGGCGGCCGAAATTCGACTATCGCTGCCGCGAAGACGGGCTTGCAATTGATGAGCCTAGGCGCGTAGGTCGAGTTGCGTGCAGCGACGAGCACGGCAGCATCTGCGTCCGCGTTACCGGATCCATGAAGGACCCTGGCATTCAGCAGCTTCCCGCGGCCGTTGAGATAAACCCGTACCAGGACGGTCTTGTGCGGGACGTGCCACATGAATCTCGGCTTGGCTTGATCTATGACGTGCGCCATTTGGTCAGGATTGGGGCACCCCGCGCAGACGGAGCGTTCGACCCCGCGGCCGTTGCACCAGAGGGGAGGTTTCGCTGCGCCGGCCGACGTTGCAGTAACGCAGGAACCGAAAAGAAACGATACCGCAATGGCCGAGAGCATTCTCGCGAAGCCGTCACGCATGCGCAGGTCGTCGCGCTGTCTCAGAGCATCACTCTTCGGAAGTCGTCGAGGGCGCTCGCGATGTAGACCAAGAAACGCGCGGCGCCGGCGCCGTCGATGACGCGGTGATCGTAGCTGACGCTGATCGGAAGGATGAGGCGCGCGACGAAGCGTTTCTTCTGCCAGACGGGCTTCATCGTAGCCCGCGTCGCGCCGAGGATTGCGACCTCGGGTGCGTTGACGATCTGGGTGAACTGCGTGCCGCCGATGCCACCGATCGAGGAGATGGTGAACGTGCCGCCGCTCATCTCGGCCAGGCCGAGCTTCCCCTCGCGCGCCTTCTTCGTTAAATCCGCGGCCTCGGCGGCGATCTCGAGCAAGCCTTTCGTATCCGCGTCCTTGACGACCGGAACG
>JASHTE010000042.1 GCA_030040695.1 Vulcanimicrobiota bacterium
CATCGATCTCTCCGCGCTCTCGCTCTCCGATCGCTACCGTCTGATCGCCGGAGTGAGCCCCGCGGGGAGGGCGATCGATCTCACCGTGCAGCACCATCGCACGACGCGAACCGTAACGCTTCGTCCTGAGTTCATCGCCCAGGCAGTCGGATACGACGTTTCCTACGCGATGTTGGCGCAGGCGACGATCCAGATCGTCATCCTCGCGCTCCTCGTGCTCTTGCGCCCGTCACTGGCAACAGCGGCGTTGGTCTTCTACAGCGCCGGCTCGGTCACGACGTTTGGGGTCGTCGGCGAGTTCTCGTGGCTTCCCGATCCATGGTTCGGACTCGTCGCCGTCGTCATCGTCGCCGCGTTTTCCGCTTTGCCGTACTTTGCGCTTCCGGTTTTCTTGACACGCTTTCCACACCCGCCAAGAGCTTCGGCGGCACGACTGCGCACGCACGTCGCCGACGCGCTCTTCTTCGTCGCAGCCGTCGCGTACACGCTCGAGGCAATTTTCGAGCCCATGCCGTTCCAAACATGGGGAGCGATCGACATCTGGTCGCAGGTGGCCGCGCTCGTCATCGTTCTCGCTTTCGCGGTTGCTGCCTATCGCAACGCCGGCGGCGAAGAGCGGCGGCGCATCGGCTGGGTCATGGCGGGATTCGTCGTCACCGCCCTGACCTTTGCCGGCGAGAACGTCATATTATCCGGGAATCTTTTCACTCTCGTCATGACCTCGGATGCGATGCGGGTGGTTTGGAACGCGCTGCAGCTCGCAACGTGCGCCCTTCCGATCGCTCTCGCCTACGCCGTACTGCGCCACCGCGTCCTCGACATCGGCTTCGCGGTCAATCGCACCGTCGTGTACGCGACCATGACCACACTCGTCGTCGGCGTCGTTAGCCTTTTGGACTGGGGCGTAAGCCGACTGTTCGCAGAGCAGCGCTGGGCGCTCGCCGTCGAGGGATTCGTCACGGTCGGCTTCGGTTTCACCCTCAACTGGCTCCACGCCCGCACGGAGCGGCTGATCGACCGCATCGTCTTTCGCAAACGGCATGTCGCCGAGCGGCGCATCGAGTACCGCGTCGATGCCCTCGGATACGCCGAATCGTCGGCCAGTGTCGATGAGGCGCTAGCCGTGGACGCCTGTTCCATACTGGAGTTACGTTCCGGTGCGGTCTTCAGCAAAACCGGGTCGCCCGGAACCTTCATGCGCACGCTCTCGACCGGATGGGGTGCCGGAACCGCGGAAAGCATCGAGACGGAGTCACTGCTCGTGCGCACGCTGCGTTCGGTAGAGCGGCCGCTCTTTCTCGACGACCTTGCCGTGCGCTACGCGGCGTTCCCAGAAGGCGAGCTACGCCCCGTTCTCGCGATCCCCATCGTCGCGCGGCATGAACTCGTCGGGTTCACGCTCTACGGCAATCGCGCCGACGGCGCGTCGCCGGATCCGGAGGAGGTGGCGTTGCTCGTCCGCGTTGCCACCGCCGCGGGCAATGCATACGGCGCCGTTGAGGCGCGCCTATGGCGTGCCCGCGCCGCTCAGCTCAACGTGCTCCCGCTGCCGAGTTAGCGGGCGCCGACGCTCCACTCGGCAAAGAGCGAGCCGTCGCCGGAAAGAAACAGCCCGAGGCGTGCGTGACCACCATCAAACGTGAGAAACGTGTTCTCAAACTGATAGCAGTCGACGGTCTTCCCCCGATGCTGCACCGTGACGTGCTTGTCCGCCGTCTGCATCTGCGAGTGGAAGAGCTCCGAGCTGCCGTGCATGCGCACGATCTCCAGCGTGAAGGGCTGGCACTCTCCGGCGCCCGAGTTGTAAACGTCGATGGTGTCGCCGTCCGCAAGCGTCAGGCTCGCGCAAAGATCGCCGGTGCCGCATTCGGCGGCCGCGCTGCCAACCGCGCCGTCCGAGAAGTGCGTGTCGGCGGGAGCAGCGGTGCGCGCGAGCGCCGGTGCTCCGGCGACGATGAGAGCCGCGGTGAGAATCGCCGCGATCGAGCGGATCACTGCGTCTCTGAAGTGAGGGTCGATGTCGGTGGCGCCTCTCCGACCCCAGGCGTCATAACGTCGATCCGCCCGGCGATGGGATCGTAGCTGACGCGCACGCCGAATGCGCGTGAAATCGTGCGCAGCCCTACCATGATGCGGCCCCGCACGCTGAACGGTGCACGCTCGAGCGTCATCGGCATCCCATCGAGGGTTGCATGAACGTCGCCGGCCCGAAGTTTGAGCGCGTCACTGCCGCGCACGATGACGACGATGTTACTCTTCGGCTCCACGATCGCTCGCGCGCCGAGAGCTTCGGCGATGGAACGCAGCGGTACGAAGACACTCTGAGGGCCCGTCGTGACCGGCGGGACGTCGCTCTCCATGCGCACGCCGTCGACGACGACGTCGATCGGGCGCGAAACGACGATGCCCGCCGAGATGAGCAGCGCGATCGTCGCGGTAAGGATCGCAAGCTTGAATGTGGGAGGCCTGTAGGTCATGGTCCTATTCGGTCCCTCGACTTCCGACGGAGTTTACCCTGAGCTCGCGAAGCGCAGTCGAAGGGCTCTGGATGACAAGGCGACGCGCGTTCACGACGCTGCATTTGTTGCCGTTCCTATTTCGTGAGCGTAGGTAGGGTATTTCTCCGCAATGACTTTCTCGATCTCCAGACGCAGCATCTGCAGAAGCTGCTCCTCCGGGTAGGTGCCGACGAGCTCGCCGGCCCGGTATATTGCGCCCTTGCCCTTGCCGCCCGCGACACCGACGTCGGCCATCTTCGACTCGCCCGGACCATTGACGACGCACCCCATCACCGCCACCTTCACGGGAGCGCTATATTCTTTAGCGATCTTCTCCACTTGCTCGCCGAGCTCGAGCACCGAAATCTCCGCGCGCCCACACGACGGGCAGGCCGTGATCTCGAAGCCTTTTTCGCGAAGGCCGAGCGACTTCAAGATGCTCCAGCAGACTGGGACTTCTTCGATCGGGTCGGCAGCAAGCGAGACGCGCAGCGTGTCGCCGATGCCTTCATGCAACAGGATGCCCAGGCCGATCGACGACTTGATCGTACCGTCGCGCAAGAGTCCTGCCTCCGTAATACCGAGATGGAGCGCGTACGGCGTCTCGCGCTCGCGCAGGCGCTGATCCATAAGGCGATAGGCGTCCACGGTCGTCTTCACGTCGTGCGCCTTGAGCGAGATGACGATGTCCGTGTGGCCGTGCTCCTCGAGAATCTCGACGTGGCGCAGAGCCGAGCCGACCATCGCCTCCGCGGTGTGGCCGAGCGTCTTCTCCAAGTCGGGCGCGAGCGAGCCCATGTTCACGCCGATGCGCATTGGAATGCCGCGTGCCTTTGCGGCCTCCACGACCTCCGAGACTTTCTTTGGATCGCGGATATTGCCCGGGTTGAGGCGCAGCTTCGCAACGCCCGCCTCGATCGCCGCGAGCGCCATCCTGTGATCGAAGTGAATGTCGGCAACGATCGGCACCGGCGAGCGATGGACGATCGCGGGTAGACCGGCGGCGTCGGGTGGATCCTTCACCGTGACACGCACGACCTCACAGCCCTCCATCGCGAGACCGTAGACCTGCTCGAGCGTCTTCTCTGCGTCGGCTGTGTCGGTGGTCGTCATCGACTGCACGACGATCGGATGATCGCCGCCTATCCAAACCGACTTTGCGTCCGCTTTCCCGGTCTTGTTCTGAAGGAAGATGGGTTTGCTCTTGCGGCGCAAGCGCAGCATCAGAAAGCCCCCTGTCCGGAGACGATGCGCGAGATGTCGTGGAAGGCGATGACGAGCATGAGCATGAGAATCACGGCGAAGCCGGCGAGGTGCACGAGCCCCTCCCGTTCTGGGTCGACCGGCCTGCGCCGTACGATCTCTGCGACCACGAAGGCCGCCCGTCCTCCGTCGAGCGCCGGAATCGGCAGTAGATTCATCACGCCGAGCGCGAATGAGATCTGCGCCGCGAGCTGGAGGTAGGGTCCCCAGCCGAAGTCTTGAATCGTCGTCGCGGCCTGGCCGATTCCCACGACGCCGGTGAGTTGCGGCGCATAATGCGCGAAGTGCGTCAGCAGGAGCCCAAGGCTATCAACCACCTCTGACGCGACGAAACCGTACTCGTCGGCCGAAGCAACAATCGCTTGCCCGATCGGGACCCGCGCGTAAGCGGGAACGGGCATGAAGCCGATGCAACCCTTGTTGCGCTCCTCCGTCGCGACCTGCATGCTGAGCGAACCGCATCTCACGGGAGTCACGTCGAACTCATAGCGCAAGCCGTTACGCTCGTAATCGAGCGTGAGCGTCTTGCCGAGCGAGTCGTTGATCCTCGCCACGAGCGCGTCTCCGTTACGTATCGGATCGCCGTCGACCGCAACGATGCGATCGCCGCTCTTCAAGCCGTGCAGCGCGGCGGGCGAGTGGGGCGTCACTTCACCGATGACGGGCTGTGCGTTCGTGCTCTGTACGCCGAAGATCAGGGCGCCGAAGAGCAAAATGAGATACGCCACCACGAAGTTCGCGGTCGGACCCGCGAGGATGATGCTCAGCCGCTGCCAGGCGCTCTTCGCTTGGAAGTTCGTGTCGTCGCCGGGCTGCGGATACTCCGTGCGTTCGGCGCGAAACTCGCGCTGTTGCTCCGCCTCACCGGCCTTTGCGTCCTCACCATACATCGCGCAGTAGCCCCCGATCGGCAATGCACGCAGCGAGTATTGCGTCCTACTGCGAGGACTCTTCCAACCGGCGAGCCTTGGCCCCATGCCGACCGAGAACTCGTTTACATGAACGCCGTTCCGGCGCGCCATGACAAAGTGACCTAGCTCGTGCAAGATCACGAGAACCGAGAGCATCACGAGGAACGTCAGGACCTTCCCGAGTTCGTCGAGTGCGCCGATCGAGGAGACGGCAAGCAGCATGACCATGCTATCGAGCGCCCGCGGCGCGCGACTCCAGGACTTCCATAGCGAGTGCGCGGGCACGCCGGTCGGCAGCGCGCACCTCGGGGAGGCTCAACTCGCCCTCATCGATTTCGTTCATCACTCGTTCGATCACACGCGGGATGTCGCCGAAGCGTAGTCTCCCCTCTAGAAACGCGCCGACGGCGATTTCGTTGGCGGCCGACAGGATGGCGGGCATCGTTCCGCCCCGGTCGAGCGCTTCGTAGGCAAGTCTCAAGCAAGGGAAGCGGTCGAGGTCCGGCCGCTCATAGTCATATGATAACCGCTGAAGCTCGGATTTTGCCCCGAGCAAGCGTAAAGGATCCGTGCCGCCGCCGAAGGGGGACCAGGTCAGGCGTTCCGGATAGCCGAGCGCGTATCCGATAGGCACGCGCATATCGGGTTCCGCCAGCTGCGCCTTCACGCTGCCGTCGGTGAAGACGACGAAGGCATGTACGATCGACTGCGGGTGAATCACGACGCCGACGCGCTCCGGCGGCATCGCGAACAGCCGGCTCGCCTCGATGACCTCAAGGCCCTTGTTCATCAACGTCGCGGAGTCGACCGTGTTCTTCTTTCCCATGCGCCACGTCGGGTGCGCAAGCGCCGCCTCGACGCTTGCGTTCTCGATCTCCTCACGTGACGCGCCGAGAAACGGACCGCCCGAAGCCGTCAGCAGAATCCGCGCGATGCTCTCGTGGCGCTCTCCGATCAAGCACTGGAAGACCGCGCTGTGTTCGCTATCCACCGGGAGGATCCGTGCACCGCTCACGCCCGCCGCCGACATGAGGAGCTCGCCCGCAGCGACGATCAGCTCTTTGTTCGCAACCGCCACGTCGGTGCCGCGCGCGACCGCGGCAAAAACCGCATCGAACGCCACCGCGCCGTCCGTCGCCGCGAGCAGGAGATCCGGCTCGCTCTCCACCGCAACGCGGTGAAGCCCAGCGGCACCGTCCTGCGCGTTCGTCACTATCGTGCACTTGAAACGCTCGGCTTGCTCGCGCAAGAGCTCGACGTTACGGCCTGCAGCCAACCCGACGACGTGGAACCGATCGGGAAAACGCTCGATGACGTCGAGCGCCTGTGTGCCGATCGATCCGGTCGAGCCGAGAATGGCGACGCGTTTCCGGCTCATTGAATGCGCAGAATGCCGATGACGTGCAGCGAAGCGAAGAAGACCGTCCCACCGAACAGGTACGAGTCGAAACGGTCAAGCATTCCGCCGTGTCCTTGGATCACCGAGCCCGCATCCTTTACACCGGCATCGCGCTTGAGTGCCGATTCGACGAGGTCACCGGCCTGTGCCGCGACGTTCGTGAGGACCCCGATGACGGCGCCTTGCCAGAGTTGCAAATGGAGCTGCGGGATGAGTGTTCCGGCAGCGGCGATCGCCGTCACCGCGACGAGCGATCCCACAGACCCTTCGATTGTCTTTTTCGGCGAGATCCGCGTGAGCTGATGGCGGCCGACGAGGGTCCCGATGCACATCGCGAAGATGTCGCTCAGTGCAATCAAGACGATTGCATAGATCGTCCACACGATGCCGACGCCCGGGATTTGCCGGATGAAGATGAAGTACGTGAGCAGCTTGCCGATGTAGAGAACGGCGAGCAACGTGTTCGCCGTGCGCGCGAAGTAGCCGGGCTCCTCACCGTACATGCCGATCGCCAGTGCCGCGAGCACGATCCCGGCGACGAGCACTCCCTCCCACTTGTGCAGCGTGCCGAGACTTGCGAAGAGCGCATACGCGAACACCCCGAGCACCGCCACCGGATACTCGAGCGGCTGCCCCTTCACCTCACAGAGCGCGTTGAGCTCGTACAGACAGAAGAGCGCGATGACGAGCACGAGAAGATTGAACGTCCACGGGAAGAGGACGCACGCAAAGCCGACGGCCGCCAATACGACGCCGACGATGACGCGCCGCATCGTGATCGGATTTCCCGCCCCGGCGCGCCGCGCCGCGGGTGTCAACGTCCGTTCGATGCTACGCCGCTTCTAGCGTACGAGCTGATAGGCCTCGTATCCAAGCACGAGCTCGACCATCTTGGTATCGACGTCCTCGACCACCCGTACGCGCAGGACCCGAAGCGCGCCGCTCCCGAGCCATGCCCCGAGGGGCGCGAGTACGACGCAGCGGAGCCGCTGCGCGCGTAGTGCGAACCTCGCCTCGACGTCCCGCGTGAGGACGAGATCCTCATAGGATCCTGCGACGTCGCTCACTATCGTTCGCCACGCTCAGGATGACAACGACCTGCGCGGTGCCCCTTCATACCTCCATGATTTCTTTTTCTTTGGCCGCGCTGAGCACGTCGATCTCCTTCGTATACCGGTCGGTCAACTTTTGGAGCTGATCGGTCATCTGCTTGTTGTCGTCTTCGGTGATCTCGCCGCGCTTGAGCTGCGCCTTCACGTCGTCGTGCGCGTGGTGCCGCACGTTCCGAATCGCAATGCGACTGTCTTCCGCCTTCTTCTTCAGCACTTTCACGAGCTCTTTGCGCCGCTCTTCCGTCAGCGGAGGAATGACGAGGCGAATATTCGAGCCGTCGATATTCGGTGTCAGGCCCAGATCGCTCTTCTCGATCGCCTTCTTGATCTCCGAGACGACGTTCTTATCCCAGGCACCGATAATGATCGAGCGAGCGTCCGGCGTCGAGATGCTCGCGACTTGCTTGAGCGGCATCTCCTGACCGTACGCTTCGACATGGAGCCGATCGAGCAGTGCAGGATTCGCGCGCCCGGTGCGGATCGAGGCAAACTCGCTTCGACAAGCATCGACGCATTTGCTCATACGCGCCTCGACGTCTTTGAAGAATGGGTCGGTCATGGCTCAGCTTGGCCCCACGAAACTCCCGATCGCCTCCCCTTCGACGGCCCGCCGGATGTTGCCCGGCACCGACATGTCGAACACGATGATCGGAAGATTGTTGTCCATACAGAGTGCCATCGCGGTTGAATCCATCACCTCGAGGCCGCGCTGTAGGACTCCCATGTAGTCAAGCCGATCCAGGCGCGTCGCTGTCGGATGCTTCTTCGGGTCGGCGGAGTAGATGCCGTCCACTTTGGTCGCCTTGAGAATGGCTTGCGCGCCCACCTCGACGGCACGCAGCGCGGCAGTCGTGTCGGTAGTGAAGTACGGATTACCCGTTCCTGCCGCGAAGATCACAATGCGTCCCTTCTCGAGATGCCGAATCGCTCGCCGGCGAATGTAGGGTTCGGCAATTTGGTGCATCGCAATCGCCGTCTGCACTCGCGAGGGAGCCCCGAGGCGCTCGAGTGCGTTCTGCAGGGCGAGCGCGTTGATCACGGTCGCGAGCATGCCCATGTAATCCGCGGTCGCGCGATCCATGCCCGCGTCCTCATGTGCCTTCCCACGCCAGATGTTGCCTCCACCCACGACGATCGCAATCGACACGCCCGCCCGAGCGACCTCGGCGATCTCTTCAGCCATCACTCGCGTCCGCGCCACGTCAACGCCGGAGCCGTTCTCTGCGAATGCTTCGCCCGAAATCTTCAGCAGAACCCGCGAGTATCGGCGATCGCCCAAGAGCTGCCTACTCCTCGCCGAGCGCGAACTTGGCGAAGCGCCGAACGCGAATGTTCTCGCCGAGCGCTCCGACTGCGGCACTGATGCGATCGGCGACCGTTATCTCGTCGTCCTTCACGAAGCGCTGTTCGAGCAAGACGCTCTCCTCGTACCATTTGTTGAGCTTGCCCTCGACGATCTTCTCGGCGATCTCGGGCGGCTTGTTCGTAGGAACATCGGCACGAAGCTCCTCGCGCACGCGATTGACGACTTCTGCCGGGACACCGGCACGGTCGACATACTTCGGGGACATCGCTGCGATGTGCATGGCGACGTCCCGTGCGAGCTCGGCAAACTTTGGGCTCCGTGCAACGAAATCGGTCTCGCTATTCACCTCGACGAGCACGCCGATCTTCCCGCCGGTGTGAATGTAGCTCGCGACGAGCCCCTCGTTTGCGGCCCGCTCCGCCTTCTTCTGCGCCTGCGCTGCGCCACGCTCGAGCAAGAGCTGTCGCGCGCGGTCGGCGTCACCGTTCGCCTCCGCAAGCGCTTTGCGGCAATCCATCATCGGCGCATCGGTCACGTCCCGAAGGCGCTTGATTTCCTCGATTGTCGGCTGATACGTCATGCCTTATTCGACGCTTCCCGCTTCGACGAGGTCACGAGCGGCGTACGGTTCCTGCGCGTATGTCGACTGTTCATCGTACGAGCTCTCCGTCTCGGTCTTCCCCTCGATAATCGCGTCCGCAATCTTGCTCACCATGAGCTTGACGGCGCGAATCGCGTCGTCGTTTCCAGGGATCGGATAGTCGATCTCCTCCGGATCGCAGTTCGTATCGATGACGGCGATGATCGGGATCTTTAGTTTGCGCGCCTCGAGCACGGCGATGCGCTCCTTATTCGGATCGACGATGAAGAGCGCGTCGGGCAGACGATGCATCTCTTTGATCCCGCCGAGAAACCGCTCGAGCTTCGACATCTCCTCCTGCAGTTTCGCAACTTCTTTTTTGGGAAGACGATCGAAGTCGCCTTGGAGCTTCATGTTCTCGAGCTCGCGCAGGCGATTGATGCGTTTCTGGATGGTGGCGAAATTCGTCAGTGTGCCGCCGAGCCAACGCTGATTGACGAAGAACGTCCCTGCGCGCTCGGCTTCTTCGCGTACGACGTCTTGCGCTTGCTTCTTGGTACCGACGAAGAGAATCACTTTCCCTTCGCGTGCCATCTGTTTGACGGCTTCGTACGTCTCGCGCAGCTTCTGCACGGTGAGTGCGAGGTCGATGATGTAGATGCCGTTGCGCTCTTGGAAGATGTACGGCTTCATCTTCGGATTCCAGCGGCGCGTCTGGTGGCCGAAATGCACGCCGGCTTCCAGCAGCTCTTTCATGCTAATGACGGACACGGGGTCTCCCCTTTCTGGCTCCGGCTGCCTGCCCTCCTAGCGCGCAACCCACCCCTTCGACTGCCGCGCTTGCGCGGCGCTCAGGGTGACAGAGCCATCGACGCCCCCTCCCAGGGAGCGAAGTGACAAACTCGGCAGAGTATAGCACACAATTGCAAAGAGCAGAACCGAGGCAGGGGCGCTGCGGCTTTACGCGGGGAAGGGCCGGAAGCGATGCTTAGGGCGGCGAGGCGACCGGCGAAGGCACGGGAGACGCACGCGGTCCGGCGCGCCGGAACTCCGGACGCAGCATATAAATGCCGAGCGCGTTCGAGTAGTTCAGCTCCGGAATCGCCTTACCGTCGTAGCCGCGTTGCGTCAGCTCTTGCTCCGTCGCCGTCGAGACGCGGCCGCACATGAGCAATGCGCCGATCGTCGACGGATCGCCTGGACTGAGCTCGTACCACGTTCCAGCCGTAGCTGCGTGCTGCGTGATCGTCCAGCTCGGCGCGT
>JASHTE010000043.1 GCA_030040695.1 Vulcanimicrobiota bacterium
AGACAGGAGCAACGCAACAAGCAATTGCAGGGTGTTTGCGGCAATCATCCATGCCATCATCTCTCCTTCTCATGTCACACGAGACCACTGTCGCGTGGAAGATCAGGAGCCATCAGCCCTATGCCGGCGGATGCTTGCGGTGAGCTCCATCACCGTTTTCGTCTGTTTCAGAGTACCGCTACGGCGACCGCGTTTCCTCTTCGGGTGATGTCGCGACGACGCAAACGGCGGGCGGCTAGAGTCCGCCGCCGGTCGCGGCTGACGCCTCGGTTGCGGCGTTATCCCAGTACCGTACGTCGGGTGCGTTCGGAACATCGCCGACCGCGCCGACGGAGAAGGAGCCGACGCCCTTAGCGATGCGCCACGTAGCGAGGCGCATCTCGCCTTGGTAGGCGGTACGCGAGAGGGCGTGGATGAACATTTTGCCGATCGATTGCGAGGGGAGGCCCGTTGTCATCACGGCGATGACGTACGGAGCGCCATCGGCATAGACGATGCCGACGTCGTTGAGCGTATCGAACAAGCTCCCCGTCTTGTGCGCGATGAGTATGTCGTCCGGCAGCGATTCCGGAAGGAGCGTGTTGAACTCGTCGTCCTCGAGAATCGCGATCATCTCGTTCGACGACCATTCGTCGATGAGTCGCCCTTCGGCCATGAGTTTGAGCAGCCGCACCATGTCGGAAGGTGAGCTGCGTAGCTCGTTACGCACCGCCCATCCTTGCGTACGGATGTAGTCGGAGAGCCACGTGTGGTGCAGTCCGAGCGCGTACATCTCGCGATTGATGTTCCTCCGGCCGACAAGCCGAATGAGCATGTTCGCGGCGGTGTTGTCGCTCACGTCGATCATGCGCGCGAGCAGCTCGGAGACCGAGTACTCCGAGCCGACCGGTGCGTCGCAGAGATCGCCGGAGCCGTCGTCTCTGTCACTCGATTGGAGCATCACTCGTTGGTCGAGCGAGAAGTCCCCTTCCTCGAGCTGCTTGAAGACTTCGATCATCACTGCAACCTTGATCGTCGACGCGGCGGGCATCGAGACGTTCGCGTTATAGCCCACGGTCAAGCCGCTCGAAAGGTCGTAGACCTCGAATGCGGTCTGTGCGGGAAGACGCGCGGCGAGCCGACGTAGTTCGGCGCGCAAGTGGCGCAATGGTGCCGGAGAAGCGGTCGCGACGGCAGGGAGCAGCGCAATCGCACAAACTGCAACGATGGCGAAGCAAAGGACGCGAGCGCGACGAGCGGCCGCCACGATGGAGGGATTGTAACACACGGCACGCCGTCGGAGCTAGGGTTGAGGGGACCCGGTTCCTTAGAACGGCACACCGTCGGCGGCCGGAGCTCTCACTCTTCCGGTCACCCCTGCGAGCGCGACGAGTGCCGCGATGTACGGTAGCGCGGCGAGCGCGTCGGCTGGAAGCCACGCGATCTGGCCGGCGATCCAGTATTGTAAAGCTTCGAACAAGCCAAAGACGACTGCTGCGCCGGTTGCTCCGAGCGGCGTCCAGCGACCGAAGATGACGGCGGCGAGCGCGATGAAGCCGCGCCCGGCGGTCATGCCGTCAGAGTAGAGATTCAGCTCGCCGATCGCGAGAAAAGCGCCGCCGAGCCCCGCCAGCGCGCCGCTCGCGATCACTGCGAGCAAGCGAAAGCGCAACGGATTCAAGCCCGCGGATTTCACCGCGAGCGGGTTCTCGCCGGTGGCGCGCACGCGTAGTCCCCACGGCGTCCGATAGAGCACGATGTGCAGCGCGATCGCCAAAAGGAATGCAAGTACGACGAGCACGAGCTCGCCGAGGTTCATGTTGAGGCAGCGCACGTTTGCGGAGGCGAGCTGCGGCACGGTTTTCGATGCGCCGGGTTGGTTGAAGAGCAGCACGAGGCCGTATGCAGCGCCGCCCGAGCAGATGAGGTTGATACCCATTCCGGCAACGACTTGGTCGACCTTGAACCTTGTCACGGCGAGTGCGAAAACATAACCGACCGCGGCGCCGGCCATGATGCCTGCGAGCAAGCCGATCCAGCCTGCGTGGAGCACGTACGACGTCACCGCGGCGGCGAAGGCTCCCGCCGCCATCAAACCTTCCAACCCAATGTTGATGACGCCCGAGCGCTCCGAGATCACGCCACCGAGCGCAGCGTAGACGATCGGCGCCGATTTTACGAGCGTGAGGAGCACGAGCGAGACGACGAGCCCCACGAATCCGGACTCGACGAAGCCGCAGCCGTTCATAGCGACCCTCCCTCGACGCGCTCACTGCGCTGCGCGACGTACCGCCGCGCAGCGAGCACGAGGATGATGATACCCTCGATGACGTGGATCGTGTCCTTGGGTACTTGAGCGCTGGCCTGCATGGCGAGTCCTCCGGCTTCGAGTATTCCGAAGAAGAATGAAGCGACGCACACCTTGAGCGGATCGAGGTCGCCGACGAGCGCGACGGCGATCGCGACGTAGCCGTAACCCGGCGAGAGCTGCGTGTTGAAACGGTGCAACTCTCCGGCCACGATCGTCGCACCACCGACGCCCGCTATCGCACCCGAAAGCGTGAGCGAGAGCCAGGTCAGCCGCGGAAGGTTGATGCCGTTCCGGCGCGCCGCTTCGGGAGCCTCGCCGGCGACGCGCAATTCGTATCCGAAAACCGTGCGTGCGAAGAGAAAGCGCAAGAGGACGGCGATTGCGATCGCGATGAGGATGCCGATCGAAAGACGCGTGTGCGGAATGAGCGTCGGCAGCCAATAGGTATCCGGCAGCCACGCGGTCTCGGCGCCGATCGCCGCGGGCCCCATCAGCCATTGCGTCACGAGCCACAGTGTCACATACTGCGCGACGAAATTGAGCATGAGCGTCGAAATGATCTCGTTCGCACGCAGCTTCGCCTTCATCCAACCGGCGATCGCGCCCCAAATGCCGCCGCCGATCGCACCGAGCACGAGCATGATGACGATCGCCAGGAACGGTGGCATGACGACCGCGCCGCCGAAGGCACCGGCGAGCAGGGCACCGATGAGCAGCTGGCCCTCTGCGCCGATGTTGAAGAGTCCGGCGCGGAACGCGAGCGCGATGCCGAGCGAAGGGAAGAGCAGCGCAGAGGTCGTGACGAGCGTCTCGCCGATCTGACTGCGCCCTCCGAGCGATCCGAGAATGAGTGCCGAGAATCCATCGATCGGATTCGTCCCCGCGACGATCATCGCGACCGACATGAGCACGACGATGATGACAATTGCGCCGATCGGGCCGGCGGCGCTTTCGAGCGAGAGGCGCCTCATTGTGAGCCCGCCATGAGGCGCCCGATCGTCGCACGGTCGACGCTCGCTCGATCGAAGCGTCCGGCGATCGTGCCGCGATACATGACGCAGACGCGGTCGGCAAGCGCGAGGATCTCGTCGAGGTCAAAGGAGATGAGGAGCACTGCAGTTCCAGCATTGCGCGCCTCGATGAGGCGTGACTGAACGAGCGCGGCGGCGCCGACGTCGATACCGCGGGTCGGGTTGTAGGCGAGGACGAAATGCGGCTGGTCGATAAGGGCGCGCCCCACGAGCAGCTTCTGCTGATTGCCGCCGGAGAGCGTGCGCACCTTGACGTCGAGCGATGCCGCGCGAACGTCGAAGCGCTCGACGATCACCTGCGCATCGGCGCGCGCCCGCTCACGATCGAGCAGCATTCCATGGCGAATGCTCGGCCGGTTCTGCCGTCCAAGCACGACGTTCTCCACGATCGAGAAATTGAGCACGAGCCCTTCGAGGTGACGGTCTTGGGGAATGACGCTCATCTCGACGCGTGACCGCTCACGCTTCGTCGAGGGCTCCGGCGTGAAGCGTACTGAACCCCGGTGCGGCAGCACTCCTGCGATGGCGTCGGCGAGCGCCGTCTGTCCGTTTCCCTCCACGCCTGCGATGCCGACGATTTCGCCGCTGCGCACGTCGAGATCGATGGCACTGACGCCGGATTCGGCGCTTCCCGCCTGGAGTGCGTGAACGCTGAGGCACGGATGCGGCGTCGTCTGTGCGCGCTCGGCGATCTGCGGGAGCTCGCCACCGACCATTGCGCGCGCAATCTCGTCGATGGATGTTTCGGCAGTCGGCATCGCGGCTACGATGCGCCCACGTCGCATGACGCTGACACGCGTGCTGTACGCTATCACTTCCTGCAGCTTGTGCGTCACGATGAGGACGGCGGTGCCGCGCCGCGCGAGCTGTGTCACGCTCGCAAAGAAACCGTCGATTTCCGCAGGAGCGAGTGCGGCGGTAGGCTCATCGAGGAGAAGAATCGCCGGATCGCGCTCGAGCTCGCGCAGCAGCTCGACGCGCTGCTGCGCTCCGATCGGCAAGTCCTCGACGATCGCGTCGGCGTCGATTGCGAGCTCGTTTGCCCTGGAGAGCTCGCGCACACGTCCGCGCGCCGCGTCGACGTCGATACGCCATCCACGCCGCGGCTCGCGCCCGAGAAGGATATTCTGCCAAACGTTGAGGCGCCCGACGAGCTCGAAGTGCTGATGTACCAGGCCCACCGTGCCCTGCGCCTCGACGCTGCCCGCGTCAGGGCGAAGCTCGCCGAAGGCGATCGCGGCAAGCGTCGATTTGCCGGCTCCGTTCTCGCCGACGAGCGCATGGACTTCGCCTGCCGTGAGATCGAGATCGACGCCGTCGACCGCGACGACGCCCGGAAACGCCTTGCGAATCCCTCGCAGGCGCAGCGCCGGAGTCGCGTTCATGGCAGGTTCCTCAGCGGCACCGGTTTGAATGCCGCCTCTCCTGCGAGCGTGTACGGCGGAACGATTCGGCCCTCTTCGATCGCGCGCTGGATCGACGCGAGACGTGCGAGCCTCTCCGGCCCGATTTGATCGCGCGTGTACCGAAAGTCGGTCAAGCCGATCGCGTGCTGGTGAAGGCCGAGGACGATGTGTCCCGAGAGCGGACGCCCGTCTCTGATGGCTTTCGCGATGTCGAACACCGCGACGTACACCTTCTTGACCATAGAGGTGAGCACTTTGCCGGGCAGCAGCCCGTCCATGTCTGAGTCGACACCGATGACGTATGTGCCGGCGGGGCGCGTCCGCGCTGCGTCGATCGATCCAAGCGTCGCCTTACCGGCCGCCGAGTAGACGATGTCGGCGCCTCCGTCGAAGAGCAGCTGCGTCATCTCTTCGCCTGCGGCGACGTCGTCGAAGCTGCCGACATACTTCACGTCGACTTTCGTATTCGGGTCGATCTCTTTTGCTCCGGCGGCGTAGCCGGCTTCGAACTTCTCGATCAACGGCAGATCTTCGCCGCCGAGAAACGCGATGTGATGCGTCGTGCTCATCATCGCGGCAAGCGCTCCGGCCAAGAAGGAGCCGTCTTGCTCTTTGAACGTGACGACAACGACGTTGGCTTCACCGCCAAAAGCGGTGGGGTCTCCGTCGATGATCGCGTAGTGCTCCAACGGGTTCGCCTCCGCAACTTCGGAGAGATCGCGGCTCATGAGGACGCCGACCGCGTAGATCATGTCGAAGTGTAGGTTCGTGAGCGCGGTGAGGTTCGGCTGATAATCGGCTGCGGAGCGCGATTGCAGAACCTGAATGTAGGCGTCGAGCTGCGATTGCGACTCGAGGAGTCCGCGGTAGGCCGAGTCGTTGAATGAGTGATCGCCCAGACCGCCCACATCGGTCACCATGCCGAGCTTGAGCTGTCCCGGATGCGGACCGCGGTGATGCATCGAGCATCCCGCGAGCGCAATGGCGATGGCGGCGGCCGCAAAGACCGCCCGCAACCGATCCTTCATTGCTCGAAGGGGTACGGCCGCGCAGCGCCGGATGCCTCCAGCATGCTTCCCGACCTGCGCAACGCCCCGCCGCGCCGCTGGAGCGAGTCGCT
>JASHTE010000044.1 GCA_030040695.1 Vulcanimicrobiota bacterium
TCCAACCTAAGCCCTCCGATTTTGGTGGGACTTTGCATTCGGCCGCGATCGGTCCATCCGGCAAGAGCAGCAAGACTCGCTGAATGAGGGCGATGCTGGCGTCGATCTCGGCGATCCGTACTTGCGCGCGCGCATGGGCGTCACCCGACTTCCGCACCGGCACGGAGACCGGAAGCTCGTCATAGGCTGCGTACGGATGGTCACGGCGAAGGTCACGGTCGAAACCCGATGCCCGCTGGATAGGTCCGGTAGCACCCTGGTCAAATGCGACACGCTGGTCGAGCACCCCGGTCGTGATCAATCGGTCGAGATGGCTGTCGGTGCTTTCGAGATGGCGTGCATAGATGGAGTATTCCTCGCGCAGCGCCTCGAGTTCCGCTCCCAACCATTTCTTCAGCGACAGATCCCGCCGCAAGCCGCCAACGGTCAGGATGCTGCGGAGAAAACGGCTTCCGGTCAGTCTTACATTCAGTTGCTTTGCGCGTTCGGCCAGGAGTTTACCCTGCGCTTCACCGACTTTGAGAGTCGTTGTGTGGCAGAGATGACCGAGATAGTACAAGTGATTGTATAGACGCTCCATCTCGGCGAGGAGTACGCGGAGGAAGCGAGCGCGCCGTGGAACGGAGCAATTGGCCGCCGCCTCGACCGCTTGGCAGTATGCCAGCGCGTGAGCCACGCTGCCCACGCCCGACACGCGCTCCGCAAAAACGACGCCGCCGGCGGCAGAAAGCCCCTCAAATCGTTTCTCCATGCCGCGATGCTTGAAGAAGAGACGCGGCTGATAGTGCAGGATGGCCTCGCCGATATAGAAGAAGAGAAACTCGCCGGATTCGAGAACGTCTCCGCGCACGGGGCCAAACGGCAACAGCTGCACGTCAGTGGTCGCTCCAATCACCTGAGGCAACGATTGGCGCACAGGGTCTATGTGCATCGGCGTGTCAGGCGGATACTTCGGGTCGAAGGGCGGGCAGATGGGGTTGGCTCCGTCGTGAAGGACCAACCGCTGCGGCTGCGGGTGCTCGCTGAAATCGACCCCAAAGAGGTCCATGACTTCACGTTCATGCCAGCCCATCAATGGCCAAACGCCGGCCAGACTCGGTACGGGGCCTGCGGGGGCGCAACGCCAAATTGCGAACTCACGCTGTCCGGCCTCAGTTGCAACGTAACGTAGCTCGATGCGCTGCGGGTCCGGATACCACGCGTACACCATCTGCATGCGGCCATCGGCGTCGCGCAGGCGCGTCGCGGCCGCTATTAACTGCTCCGGCTGAAGTGATGTCTGTCCCGGCAAGTTCATGGAGAGCCGTCGACGAGAAAGTGAGCAATGGCGGAAAAATGCTCCCACATACTCGGCGGCCACCAAAGGCCAAGGAGGAGCAGCGGTGCCAACGCCAGCCACATGGGCGCAACACACCATTTACTGACCGCGGGAAGTCGGCTCTCGCTGTCCCGAGAAGATTGAAAGTACATTTCGCGAAAATGATTGAGGAAACCCACGAAGATGACGATCAGAAGGACGAGCATGGCAGCCACCGCCCAACCGTAGCGCGCTTCCATGCCGCCGCGCAGGATGACGAGTTCGCTGAGAAACAGTCCAAACGGCGGAGCTCCGGTGATCGCCACGGCTCCGGCGAGCCATAGGCTTCCTTGTACGGGATAACGTCCCCAAACATCGCGAATCCCTGCGATCTCCTTGGTGCCGAAACTCCGCATCACGTTGCCGGCGCCAAAGAACATCAGCGACTTGTTCAGGGAGTGATTGAGCATGTGGTACAGTGCACCGGAGACGCCGAATATTCCGCCGAAGCCGAATCCGAGCGCGACGACGCCCATATGCTCGACGCTCGAATAAGCCATCAGTCTCTTGATGCCGTCTTGGCGCACGATGAACAGGGCACCGACGAGCAGGGAGAAAACACCGAGAGCGACGAGTACGCCGCGTGCGAACGGCCCAACGCCGGCCGAATCCGCGACCGCCAGATAGCGCACAATGCCAAGCATTGCGCCGTTGAGGAGTGCGCCCGACAGCATGGCTGAGACCGGCGCGGGACTTTCGCTATGAGCGTCCGGCAACCAAGTGTGCATCGGCGCGAGACCTACCTTCGTTCCGTATCCGATCAGCACCAACAAATAGGCCAAAGAGACAAGCGCCGGGTTCATTTTCGATGCAGTTTGCTGCAGCGTAGCCCAGGTCATGTCGTAGACGGGGCCGAGGACGACGCTGCCGCTCCAATAAAACAGCACCGTACCGAGGAGGGCCAAGCTGATCCCTCCGGAAACGATGATGATGTATTTCCACGCCGCCTCTACGCTTTCCGCCGCACGCTCGAAACCGACCAGGAACGTGCTGACCAGGGTCGTAAGTTCGATGGCAATCCAGTAGAGTCCCGCATTGTTCATGACGGTGCTAACGAGGACCGTGAGCGCGAAGCCAGAGAAGAGGGCGTAAAAGCGCCACAAGTGACCCTCTTCTTCCTGAAGAAGCCGCATGTAGCCGATCGCATAAATAGAGGCGAGAAGATAGACGATGGCCGTGCACAGGGTGACCCAGGCGCCGGGCATATCGACCACAACGTAGTTGCCCCAAAAGAGATAAGGCCCGCCGCGGCTGAGTACGACGATGGCGACGGCGGCGACAAAAACAAGAATGCTTGATATGAGATTTAAGCTTTCGGCCACGCTTCGTTTGTGAAAGACCAAGCAACCGACAACAGCCGCAGCCGGCGCAATCGTAATGACGAGCAGGAGGAGGCCGACCATTTATCCCACCAGTCGCTTAAGTTCGAGACTGCTGGTGGTGCCCGCGTGGGCGAGTAAATACTGAATGAGCACGCCAAAGCATGCCACGACGATAAGCAGATCGAACAGAATCACAATTTCGATTAGCACCGGCATCCCGGGCACGAGAATTTGAGCGCCGAGGAAGACACCGTTTTCCAGGACCAACAAACCGAGGATTTGGCTCAGCGCTTCGTGCCGCACGGCGAGCATCAGGAAGCCAATGAGCTTCATGGACAGCATGACGGTAAGGGCAAGAACGGCAACCGTCGCTGCCAGACCAAGCGATTGCCCGACACGATAAGCAACCGTAAGGGAAAAGATGACGCAGAACGCTCCCGCAACCAGTGCCGAGCTCGGTTGCAGGATTACGTGAATCTCACGCGTTACATCGAGCCGCTTGACGATCCGCCAAAG
>JASHTE010000045.1 GCA_030040695.1 Vulcanimicrobiota bacterium
CTCCGGCTGCTCCATAGAGCTTCATGATGTGCCAGAGGATCGGGCGGCCGCCGATTTCGACGAGGGGTTTCGGCCGAACGTCGGTCTCCTCGGCGAGGCGCGTGCCGAAACCTCCGGCAAGAAGAACCACCTTCATGTACCCCGAACTACGACGACGTTTTGAGATCACCTTGCCTGAGCATTGTCGTTCCCGCGTACAACAATTGGTGGTTGACGCGACGGTGCCTCGACGCGATCGACGAGCTGCGCGCGGCGACGAGCGTACACTTCGAGACGATCGTCGTCGACAACGGGTCGAGCGACGAAACCGCGGATCAGCTTGCACGTCGAGAAGGAATTCGCGTCGTGCGGCTCGACCCGAACGCGAACTTCGCCGGTGCCGGAAACGCCGGGGCGCGCGTCGCAAGCGCGCCGATCGTCTTGTTTCTGAACAACGACGCATGGCCGCTCGGTGACGCGCTCGCGCCGCTCGTGGAGAGCTTCGCGTCGCCCGACGTCGTGATCGCCGGCGCCGCGCTGCTCTACGAGGATGGTGTCACGCAGGGAGCCGGATGCGTCCTGCTCCCCAACGCCCATTGGTTTCTCTCCTATCGCAATCTGCCCGCAACGCTCGACGGTGTGCGGCGTTCGCGAGACGCGATCGTCGTCCCCGGAGCGGCGCTGGCAGTTCGCGCGGAGTGGTTCCTGCGCTCCGGCGGATTCGATACGGTCTTCCGCAACGGGTTCGAAGACGCCGATCTCTGCATGCGCGCGCATGCTCAAGGGTTCGTCACACGCTATGTCGCCGACGCACGTTTCGCGCACTACGAGGCGGCAACCGTCGGCAGCTCTGTTCCCGAAAACGAGATGATCTTCTATCGCCGCTGGTCGTCGGCACTCGCAGGGATTCCTCGCGTCGAGCGTGGTGAGATCGGTGCGGTTGTGTTGCAGCGCGGTAAGCGCGATGCCGTTGCCGATACCGTGCTGCGCGACGTGCTCGAGGCCGTGCGTTGGTACGGTCACCCCGTCGTCGAGCGCATCGCAACGTGGCAGCGCCTCGACCGTCGTTTTCGCGTCGCGTCGACGCTCGCGTGGAACTGCGACGGCGCAGCGTATGCGCCATGCGTCGAGGTTTCCACCGATCACGGACGGGCGCGTCTGCGCACGCACGGTGCCGTCGCACTCGAAGTGCCCTGGATGGCGTGCGCCGATCCCGCGCTTGCCGACCCGCTTCTCGCCGGGAGAGCCGATCCGTTTGGCTACGGCGCGCTGGTCGAAGCCTACTCGGGGGCGCTGGGACGCGAGGCCTCGCAGGACGCGCGGCGTCGCGGCTCTCCGCGGCGGAGCGTCATGCGGTTGCTCGACCTCGCGCGCGTCGCGCGTTTCGGGCTCGAACGGCCCGGAAGAGCGGTGAGCAACGCCCCGTTGAAACTGGATCGTGACACATGAACGCCCGTCGCGCCGATCCAGCGGAGTACCGTCTCGCGATGCGCCGCACCGCCGCGAGCGTCGCCGTGATCACGGCGGCGCACGAAGGGCGCATTCACGGCATGACCGCGACCGCCATGACGAGCGTCAGCGTCGATCCACCGACACTGCTCGTCGTGATCAAACAAACGACGCGAACGCATCCGTTCATTCACAAGAGCCGTCGCTTCGCGGTTAATGTGCTCGCACGGGGGCAGGAGGAGATCGCCCGGCGCTTTGCCGCCGGAATCGAGAATCAATTCGAGGGCGTTCCGTACGAAATGCATGCGGCGGACGTGCCGCTCATAGCGGCAACTGCCGCCGGTTTCATCTGCCTTGCGACCGATGCATTCGACGTCGCCACACACACGATCTTCATCGGCGAGGTCGAAGCCACGTACCACGCTCCGCGTCCGCCGCTCCTCTACTACGACGGGCGGTATCGGTACCTGTCCTTAGATTGAGCCGTCTATGCGGCGCAACGGAACGTCGCGTACATGTACGGATAATCGCTGCGGAACCAGTTGCGAAAACTGCGCCGAACGAGACGCGCGTGCGTCACGGGTGAAGCGCCCTTCATCACAAAGTGCTCGCCATCGAAGAAGTCCGCCGAGTACTGCGGGTAGGAGATCATCGGGCGGAAGCCTTCGAACGGAGCGAAGGGCGTACTCGTCCATTCCCACCCGTTGCCGACCAAATCGTTGACTCCCCACGCGCTCGCACCACCCGGATATGAACCGACGGGCACCGGGTCGAACCGCGCGAAGCCAAAGTTACCGCGCGTGTGATCGGGGAGCGCGTCTCCCCACGGATAGGCGCGCTCTTCACCCTCAGGCGTACCGTAGGCAGCGCGGTGATACTCCGCTTCAGTCGGCAGACGCAGCGTTTTCCACGCTGCGTACGCGGCGGCTTGTCGTTGCGTCGCGTAGACGGGCCACGAGTGCGGCAGCGGGATCGTATCGAAAAGCGTAGCGAGGTGCCACGCGTCGCCGGCGCGGCGCCAGAAAGGTGGCGGGTCGCCGCCTGCGTCGACGAAGGCGACGTACTCTCCGTTCGTCACGTTGTCGGCTTCGATCTCGAATGCCGGCACGTACGCGGTGTTTTCATCGAACTCGTTGTCCCACCCGAACGCTATCGTTTCACGCTGAGCACCGAGTGTTGCCTCTCCGGCGGGAATCGACACGCGGCGATAGGCCGGGCGCTCGCGGTCGTGATGCTCGCTCGGGAGCGCGCGCTTGCGCTCGCGTGGGAGCTGGTGCACGATATAGAGGAGCGTCTCTTGATGCATCTGCTCGTGCTCGATGATGTTGTGGGCGCTCTCACCTCGCACGAGACGAGGATTGCTCGGGTCGTCGAGACGCGCGTTCGCAAGCGCATCGCGAACGCGCGCGTCACACGCGTTTGCAAAGGCGCGCACGGCTTGACGAGCAGGCCACGACCCCGGTGTGGCGGCGTTCGCCTCTGAGAGGTTCGCCGGGTCGATACCGCGTTGAAAGAGCCGCTCGAGCTCCTCGTCGATCGCAGCGCCGCCGAGCGCGCGTCGTACGAGCGTCAAAAAGCTAAAACCGGGTATATGCCCTTCATAGAATACGAAGGGATGACGCAACGGAATTGGACGGTCGTAGTACGCCTCCGGTGCGACGAAGTCGAAGATCATCTGCGTGCGACGGCGATTCGCCTGATAGGCCGCGTCGAGCATGCTCATCGTCATAGCCATAGGGGAGAGATTTCCCGCCCTTGGCGAACTCACCCCGCATGATCGAGGCCGATGCCCTCAGCCGCCTCACGATCGTGGAGGAGGAGCCGGCCGCCTCGAACGCATCCTTTGCTGCGGACGTACGCCGTGGGCTCTCGGCGACACCGAAGTTCCTTCCCGCGCGTCACCTCTACGACGCGATCGGCTCGGCGCTCTACGAAGCAATTATGCTGCTGCCCGAGTACTATCTCACGCGTCTGGAGTGCGAGATTCTCGGGCACGACGCGCCCGCGATGCTCAAGGCGCTCGGCGATGTCGAGATCGTCGAGCTCGGGCCGGGGGACGGTCGCAAGAGCCGTATCATTCTCGAGGCTGCGCTCGACCGCAGCCCGGTGGTGCGCTACCACCCTATCGACATTTCGCGCTCGTCGTTGCGCGCGCTCTCGGAACGCCTCGTCGCCGAATACGACCGGCTCATCGTCACAGCGCACCACGGCGATTATCTGCAAACGTTACAAAGGCGTTTTCTCCGTGGTTCGGGACGCGTGCTCGTCTTGTTCTTGGGCTCCTCGATCGGCAACTACGAGCCGACGGAGGCGCACCTGCTGCTTCGCATGATCGCCGACACGCTCGCGCCCGGCGACGCGTTGCTCTTGGGCGTCGATCTCAAAAAGTCACGCGAGGAGCTCGAGCTTGCCTACGACGATCCGGGTGGCGTCACGGCGGCATTCAATCGGAACATTCTCGCACGCATCAATCGCGAGCTTGGAGGAACATTCGACTTGCACGCTTTTCGCTTCTGCGTCGCCTACGACGAGCAGCGAGCCTGCGTCGACTCGTTTCAGGTCGCACGACGGGCACAGCGCGTGCGCATCGGAGCGCTCGATCTCGACGTGGAGTTCCTCGAGGGAGAGCGCGTGCTCACCGAGTCGTCCTATAAATACGATCTCGCGGGCATCTCGGCGATGGCGAGTGGGAGCGGGTTTACGTTGAGCCGGACGTGGGCCGATCCTGCCGGGCGCTACAGCGTCAATCTCTTAGAGGTTACAGCGGCATCGTCGCAGAGGCGTGCACGAAGCCAATGAACGTGTCGAGCGCGTAGCCGAGGAAGATACCGAAGAGAACAGAGACCGCCAGCACAACCGGGAGAATGCGCCGGCTCCCCTGCTCCTTCGAGAGTGTCACGCCGAGCGCAGCTCCCATCGAAACTGCCAGCGCGAGACCAATGGCGTAGTAGAGCAGGTGCATCGTCCTTCCATTTTTCGTTCAGATCTCGTAAAGCCCGCATCCCGTTCATCCAGAGGGCCGAAAACAAGAGGGCATGGAGTGGCCCGTCGAGTCGGAGAGTGCTCACGACTGCGTTCGCCTTGCCGCGCGCGCCTTGCTTGCCTCACGCATGGGGCATCACGACGCTGCCGAGGCATGGTTCAAGAGCGCGATCGATAGTGCCCCGGATGCTGAGTCGAAGGCCGCTCTCGTCTACCGCTCTGCGCTCGCGACGCTGCGGCGAGGCCGTACCGACGCCATCCCCATGCTGGAACGCTACGCGCGCATTCCAACCGCGCTCTCGGCAGCGCTCAACGCGACGCTCGCGACCGCATACGTCTTGGCCGATCGTCCCGAGGAAGCTCGGCGGATCGCGCACCGCGCTCGAGACGTCCTGACCACGGAAGAGCCCGTCGCGCAGCGGCCTCGCACGCTCTACCAAATCGCCTATGTGGGACTGCGCACCGGAGACTTCACCGAAGCCAAGACGTTTGCTCACGAAGCGGTAGAGGCGGCTCGGCGGGTCAAGGATAACGACCTCCTCGCTCGCGGCTACAGCCTGCTGTACGAAATCGCGCATCATATCGATTGCGATCCGGCGGCGGCTCTGCGCTACGTCGAGCTCGTCGATGCGTGCGCCTCGCAGACCGGCGACGTCTACGTGCGGGCGTGGGCGCTGATGGCGGCGTTTTTCATCGAGATCGAGGCCGGAAACGACAAGGCCGCTCGCGTTCGCGAGCAGGCCCTGAGCGTGATCGACATCGTGCAAAGCGCGGAGCTGACGAGCGAGACGCTCGTCCCTGGGCAGGCGCTGCGCAGCGCGTGGCAGCGCGACTTTTCACGCGCGCATCGCCTCGTCGCCGAGAGCGCCGAGTCGCAGGGCACTCCCGATCGCCGAGCCTGCCGTTTCGCGAAGGCCGCGCTCTATGCGGCAGCGGCGGGCGAGATTGGGCCCGCGCGCGATGCGATCGAGTCGGCTGAGTGGACGATCGCGCACTCGCGCTTCAAATCCAAAGCGCACGTCGAAGCGCTCGCCTACTGCGCGCTCGCTGCGGCGCTCGCCACCGGGGTGGAGAGCGCCGAGAAGCCGATGCGGCGGCTGCGAGCGCTTCGGAGCGAGGTTCCGCGCTCTATGGAAGCGCTCATCGATGCGGTCGAGGCGATCTACGAGAGCTGGAGTGGCGCCGCAAACCATAGCGCGCTCCTCGACGCATTCGCAGCGCTGCGCGCCGAGTATCTCGGCGGCATTTCGATGTTGCTCGAAGTGCTTCCGATCGCATCGTAAAGCTTTCGTCAACGGAGCTTCCATAGGGTCTTTGGGCCCAATCGCGCTCGCTTTTTCACTCGCTAGACTTGCGGCATGGATTCCTCGATCCGCTTGCCTGCCGCGATGCGCTTCAACGATCGCCGCCTTCACGTTCGCGACACGATCCTCGAGCAGGCGCCCGAGGCAAGAAACTCCGTATTCGGACGTGCTTTTGCGGAATGTTTCGTCGAGCGCGTCGCCGAGGCGCTCTCTGCAGATGCTTGGACGCCGTTCCTGAGCTGGGTCGATGCGACGTACCGGCGCCACGCCGAGTCGCAGCCTGCGCGCGCAGTCTTCGCGGCGGCCCCAATCGCAGTCGCCAATATGCTCGAGCTCCTTGAAGCAGCCCCCGCGCTGCGCGACGAGTTTCGGTGCGTTGCATTGGAGATCGCGGCGATCACCGGAAACGTCGCCGGCGCAGACGGCGAAACATCAGGCGCGCTCGAAGAGATCGACGTTGCACTAGCGAGCATCGTCGGCGAGCTGCGAGCACTCGACCCGGTGATTGCCGATCAGTCGCAAGCCGTATCGGCGTGGTCCGGCCGGATCGCCGAGAAACTCGGCCTTTCGAAGGAGCAGACTGCAAAAGTCACGCGCGGGGGTCTGATCCACGACATCGGCAAGACGACGATGCCGAAAGAGATTCTGCTCGCTCCGCGCACGCTAACCGACGAAGAGTGGGAAAGCATGCGCGATCACGCCGTGGCCGGAGAGCGAATGCTCGTTCAAACGCCGCTCCTGCGTCCGTTCTGCCCCATCGTTCGCTCGCACCACGAACGCTTCGATGGTCTCGGTTATCCCGACGGGCTCGACTCGCAGCGCATTCCGCTTCCCGCGCGCATCACCGCGGTCGCCGATGCGTTCACGGCGATGATCGGTGCGCGCTGTTACCGTCCGGCGATGGCGCCGGAAGCAGCCCTCGAGGAGCTCAAACGTTGTAAAGGATCTCAGTTCGATCCGAACGTGGTCGACGCGATGTTCGAGATCGTCAATGGAGGAATGGACTCATGAACGTACGCGCTATCATTGCGGCCGCGGCGCTGCTTCCGCTCTTCGCGTGCAGCGGGCATGCGGGGACCGGTGGTGTGCTGCCGAGCTCGACGCAGACGACGGCGAAGGCACAAGAAGGAGCGATGGCGCTTCCCGGCGGCGAGCAGAACGCATGCACCGGCAGCATCGAGCTCGGTAACGTACAGTGCCCAGTCATCCTCAACACGCTCCTCGGCGTCGTTAGCGACGTGCTGATTGCGGTGCTTGGGCAGAGCGCTATCCCCGGATACCACCCAAGCGACATTCGCGCCGCCTACAACCTTCCCGCAACCGGCGGTAGCGGTGCAACCGTTGCCGTGGTGGACGAGGGCGACGACCCGAACGCGGCGAGCGATCTCGCCGTGTACCGCAAAGAGTTCGGTCTCCCCGCGTGTACGACTGCGAACGGGTGTTTCCGCAAGGCAAACGAGAACGGCACCACGGACGGGTCGGGTCTCCCGGCGCCGAACCAAGAGTGGTCGATGGAGATCGCAGTCGATCTCGACATGGTCTCCGCCGTCTGCCCGCAGTGCCACATCGTGCTCGTCGAGGCGAACAGCAGCGACATCACCGACTTCGGCACGGCAGTCGATACTGCGGCGAGCCTCGGCGCCACGGAGATTAGCAACAGCTACTACACCGACGAGTACGCCGGCGTGATCGACGCGGATCAGTACTACGATCACCCCGGCATTCCGATCACCGCGGCGGCGGGCGACGGGGGCTACGGTGTGGTCTTCCCCGCGAGCTCACAGTACGTCACCGCAGTCGGCGGAACGACGCTCACCAGAGGCGGCGCGTCACGCGGCTGGACGGAGAGCGCATGGTCGTACACGGGGAGCGGCTGCAGTGCCTATTTCGCGAAGCCCTCATGGCAGACCGACACGGGTTGCACGATGCGCACGGTCACCGATCTGGCCGTCGACGGCGATCCGAAGACCGGCGTCGCTGCCTACAACACGTATGCGCCTGCCGGTGAGCAGGGATGGGCGGTTTACGGCGGCACGAGCATCGGCGCCCCGATCGTCGCGGCGATCTACGCTCTCGCTGGAAACGGCTCCTCACTCAACGGCGCAAGCTACGCATACGCGCACAGCGCCGACTTCTACGCCGTTACCTCCGGCTCGAACGGCACTTGCTCGCCGAGTTACCTCTGCACGGCCGGCCCCGGCTATAACGGGCCCGCGGGCCTGGGCACACCCGACGGCATCGGAGCCTTCTAGCGCCGCACAAAAAGGACGCAACGTCTTTCGGAAAAAGAACCCCGCATGCGTGAAGCCTCCCCCTTCGGGCGTCACGCGGCGGGGTTCAGCGTACTCTGAGACCGTACGTCGTTCTCGTCGCCTGCGTTGCCGCGCTCGGAGGCCTACTCTTCGGTTATGACACCGGCGTCATCTCCGGTGCCATTCTCTTTATCAGCAGAGATTTTGCTCTCTCGACGCGCGCGCAAGAGTTCACGATCAGCGTCGTGCTGGTTGGGTGCGTCATCGGTGCAGCGGTCGCGGGAAGCATCGCGGACCGAATCGGGCGTCGCGCGACACTTCTCACCGCAGGCGTCCTGTTCTTCGTCGGCGCGCTGATTTCGGCGTTCACGTCGCAGGAGAA
>JASHTE010000046.1 GCA_030040695.1 Vulcanimicrobiota bacterium
CTTACATTTATGCGCGGCTCGATCGCGTCGACGCAGCTCGGGCCCAGATCGCCATTGCCACGGCTGGCGGAGCGGAGCCTCGGCCTCAAGACCTCGCTCTAGCCCTGGCTGCGATGGGCGAGCGAAGCAATGAAGTACGGGCACTCGCTCGCCAGATGACCGACGACGACCGAGTGCGTGCGGCGAACGATCCAAGGTTCTGGCGCATCCCGAATACGGAGTTGCGCCTTCTAAGGCGAGCACAAGGCTAGAGAAAAATCCATTCGAGGCCTTGACAGGGGCGGGCATATTGTACTATTGTACTAGTACAATATCGAACTAGGAGAAAGGGACATCATGAACTCCATCGCCGCCTACCTCGACCCTCGCCCAGAAACAATCATAACGGAGCGCCGCAGCCCGGTCCTCGGACTGCGTGAGGACTCGGTCTTCCAAGGCTGGGGCCCGAGACTCTAAGCGCAGGCCGCCAGTGCCCATCGTTCTCACCGTCGACCCGCGCAGCGGGGTCCCCATCTACCAGCAGATCGTCGAGCAGGTAAAGCGCTCGGCGGCGCTGGGCGTCCTGCAGGCCGGCGAACAGCTCCCAACGGTCAAGCAGCTCGCCCTCGACCTGACGGTCAATCCGAACACGGTTGCGCGGGCCTACCGCGACCTCGAAAGGGACGGCGTCATCGAGACGTCGCCGGGGCGCGGCTCCTTCGTCAGGGACGACGGGGCCGGCGCGTCGACGGAGGTCGCCGCCCGAGACGTGACCCGGCGCGCGATGGAGGCGTCCGTACGCGAGGCAAGGTCGATGGGTCTTTCGCGTGCTGATGTGCGCGGCGTGATCGACGCTCTTCTCGATCGCTGGTTTCCGGAGGAACAATGAGTATCAAGATTTCGCACTTGAGTAAGACGTATGGACCGCTGATCGCCGTTGACGACATCTCCGTCGAGATTCCGAGCGGCACGATCTTCGGGCTGCTCGGCCCCAACGGCGCCGGAAAGACGACGACGTTCAAGTGCATGCTCGGCCTTGCGCGCGCGAGTCACGGCAGCGTCGCTTTCGATGGGAAGCCATTGACCCCACCGCTCTTCGAGTCCATCGTCTATGTCCCCGAGCGCGACGTCCTCTACGACTGGATGCGCGTCGGCGAGCTCGTCGAGATGAATCGTCGGGGGTTCAAGCGTTTCAAGGCGCAGCGCGCGCTCGAGCTGCTGCAGACCTTCGGTATCGATACGCACAAACGCGTCCGCTCGCTCTCGAAAGGCATGAAAACGGCGGTGGCCGTTGCGATTGCGTTTGCGCGCGAAGCCGACGTACTCGTGCTCGATGAGCCGACGAGTGGACTCGATCCGGTGAATCAGCGCCACGTCCTGAACCTCATGGTCAACGAGGCGGCTCGCGGAGCTACCGTCCTCTTCTCGTCGCATCAGATCGGGCAGGTCGAGCGGGCCGCGGAGCGTATCGCGATCCTCGATCGCGGGAAGATCGTGCTTGAAGGCTCCGTCGACGACCTCAAGGCGAATCGCAAGATCGTCGAGGCGATTTTCCCGAACGAGGGCTACTCGCTCAACGGTCTCGCCGGCGATCCTCGTATCGGTCGCATCGATCGCAGCGGGCGAATCGTTCGAGTCACCACGTTCGACGGCGCAGACGAAATCGCTCGCAGGCTCGAAGCCGCGGGCGGAACCGGCGTCCGCGTCATCGATCTCAATCTGGAAGACATCTTTCTCTACGCTGTTGCTCCGGCGTCGGCGACCGCCGATGTCGTGGAGGGATCGTAATCATGTTCTACGCTGAATGGCTGCGCGTTCGCAATTGCCTACGCATCCTCGCGATCGTTTTTGCCGCGCTCTTCGTCATCGTCGCGCTCTTGCGCGTCGCCTTGAACGGCCAGATCGCGGGCTCGCGTGCGTGGATCAACGTGGAGATGCACGAACGCGGAGCGCGCGTCACCACCACGCGTTTAGCCGACGGCTCGACCCAGACAATCTACGACGTTCCCTCGGACCACGACCGCATCGTCGTCGTCGATCGCGGTTGGCACGGTAAGACGATCACGGTATCGGGCCCGGGCGTCGAGAGCGACCGTTCGCAGACGTTCCAAGTCGGCACGTTGGGCGTCCATGCGACACGCTCAACCGCGCACGGTGGTGCGATCCAGGTGACGACCGACGCTCCCGAATCGGCGCGCGACCTCCTGCTGCTCGCCGCGTTCGTCGCACTCATCATCGCGACCGTACTCTCCGGGCCGCTCGCGAACGAGAATCGCAATCACCTCGAAGTCGTTTGGACGAAACCGATCAGCCGAGAGCGGTATGCGCTCGGTGTCTTCGGCGTCGACGCGATCGGGATTCTCGCGTCTATGGCTCTGGCGATCGTCTTCATGCTGCTCTCGACGGCGCTCTTCGAGCTGCCGATCATCGTCATCGACCCACAGACCCCGGCCGTGCTCGCCCTCACCATCTTTACGCCGCTTGCGTGGTATGCGCTCTTGACGGCAGCGGCCGCGTCCCTCAAGCGTGGGCGCGGAGCCGTTCTCGGCCTCGGCTGGTGTGCTGCGCTCTTCATCCTTCCCGTCACGATGGGCTTTCTAGCGCTGCAGCAGCCTGCGGTACATTTCGTGGGAGTCGTGCTCAGCTACCTCATGCTGCTCGACCCCATTCTCTACATTCACATGTCGGGAAGCTCGGCGCCCGGCGACGGTACTCCCGTCTACGGCGTGATGTACAGCGTGCTCGGCGCCCCGGCGGCGACACGCGCCGCGATCGTGTTCGCTCTCGCGGTCATCTACTCAGCACTCTCACTCGTCCAATGGCACCGTTTGGAGGCATAGACAATGGAACTCATGGGAACGCACTTCAGCCTCACGCTCGGCGCCTGGCGTCTCCGCTTCAGCCTCGCGATCGAAGACACGGATCTACAGTCTCAACAGGCGCTGCAGAAACCTGAGCCGCCTCTCCGCATCGCTCCCGCCGAAAAAATTAACGGCATCTACCCGAATAGGAGATAACGGCGGTGTTTTGTCAGGTGAGGGAGACACGCACGAGCGCTGTCATCCCGAGCGAAGCGGCGTAGCCGCGGCGTCGAGGGGCCGGCGCAGGGCGTTGCGTCGGTGGTTCGACTCCGCGCTCGCTGTCGCTCACGCTACGCTCACCATGACAAGCGCGCGGTGGCTATTCGACCGATCGTAGCGCGTGCACTGTCGAACGTCACACGACGAAGCCGTTTTGTACGGCGGGCTTAACGTAATCGAACTGCGTACCCGAGATTTTGAAGAAGTAGAGATTCGGGATCAGGGGATCGCCGAAGGGGTCGAAGTTGAAGGGGCCGAGTATCGTCGACAGGCTGCCCGACGTTTGCAAGAGCGTGAGCAGCGAGGCGCGATTGAGCTGCCCCGTCGTGAACGTCGTCATCCGCTGCGCGGTTAAGATGAGGATCTGGGCGGCTGCATAACCGTAGGCGACGAGCGCGGTGATAGAAGAAACCTCACGGCGCAGGTCGGTGAGCTGCTGGAAGATGCTTGGAATGCGATTGAGCGGTGGAAGCGATCCATAGACGATCGCGTTCCCGAGTTGTGCCCCGTACTGCGTGATCGTGTCCTGAGCATAGAAGCCGTCGCTCAGGCCGTAGAGGCCGTTGTAGCCCGCGCTCTCGAGCGCCGGAATCAGCGGGCCGAGCTGTGCGAGCTTGCCGCAGAGAAACAGGTAATCGGGAGAACGAGAGACGATCGCGCGCGCCGCTTGTGCCGCGTCGAACGCGGCAAGCGGCAGCGTAACGAGATCGACGCTGCGATGGTCGCTCTTCGCCTGCTGGACGAAGCCACCGGCGACGTCCGGGCCGTACGGCGTGTCGAGCGTGACGGCGAGCGCGAAGCTCGAAGGCTGCTTGCGGAATACGCTCGATGCGAAGAGCCGGCCCGCAACGTTGTCGCGCGTCGGCAGGCGATAGATATTGTGGTAACCGAGCCGCGTCAGTTGGTCTGCCGTGACGCTCGGGACCACGACGGCGAAGCTGCTGTTCTGATATTGAAGAAGCGTCGCGATCGTTACGTCGGCAGTGAGGTTGCCGACGATCCCAATCACCGTCTGATCTGCCGCCGCCGCGAAGACGTTACCTTGGGAGATCGGGCCGGAGTTCTGGTCGTCGAACGGGCGTATCGCGAAGACGGTACCCGACATCGCATTGAGATAGTTCGTCTCGTCGATCGCCGCCTTGACGCCTTGCACGACCTGAGAGCCGAACGACGCGTACTGACCCGAGAGGGGAACGTTTACGGCAATCGTGAGCTGTCGTGCGATTGCCGGCGTACCGTTGGGA
>JASHTE010000005.1 GCA_030040695.1 Vulcanimicrobiota bacterium
GCGAGCACGAGATGGATGATGTTCTCCGACATGTCATGCTCGCCGAAGGTGATGAAAATCTTCTGCCCGCTGATGAGATAGTGGTCGCCGTCGGGCACTGCTTTACTGCGAACCTGCGCGAGGTCCGAGCCGGCCTGCGGCTCGGTGAGGCACATCGTGCCCGTCCACTTCCCGGAGACGAGATTCGGAATGTAGCGCCGCTTCTGCTCCTCCGAGCCGGTAAGTTCGATCGCCTCGATCGCTCCTTGGTTCAGCAGCGGTCCGTTGGCGAAGCCGATGTTCGCGGCATTCCACATCTCGAGCGCCGGACCGAGCACGAGTTGCGGCAATGCCTGACCCCCGTACTCCTCGGGAACGGGCAGACCAATCCAGCCGGCCTCGGCAAACTTCTTGTACGCGTCCTTGAAGCCGGGCGGAACGCTGACGTTGCCGTCGCTCCACGTGCAGCCCTCGACATCGCCGCTGCGATTGAGCGGATCGAGAACGCCGCTTGCAAAAGCGGCCGCTTCTTCTAGGATAGAGTCGAGAACGTCAGCGCTGTCTTCGCAGCCGGGAAGTTTGGCAATTTCGTCGATCCCGGCGAGCTCGCGCAGGACGAACTGCATGTCGCGCAGGGGCGCTCGGTAGGTGCTCATCGTGCTTTCTCGAGGCGGGTGGAGAAGGGGCTATTATTTTTAATACCCGTTACGCGCCCTCCTCTCAGTAGACGAGGCGGGCCAGGCCGAAGGCCGCCGCTGCGGCGACGCCACCAACCAGCAAAGTCTGCAAGGCGGCCCGCACCGGCGGAATGCCCGTGAAACGCCCTTTGAAGAGCCCGAAGAGGACAAGCGCAATGAACGTCACGATCGCCGAGACCTGGAAGGCGCCGTGCGTCTTCGGAATCAGCATGTAGGGAACGAGCGGCACAAGGCCGCCGACGACGTAAGCGCCGCCGATCGTGAGTGCCGAGCGCAAGTCGCGCCCCGGGATCGGCTTCTCGAGACCGAGTTCGAAGCGCATCATGAAGTCGATCCAGCGATCGTGGTCGGAAGTCACCGCATCGACTGCGCGGTGGAGCGCGTCTCCCGAGAGGCCATAACGCTCGAAGATCTCGACGATCTCCGCTCGCTCGCGCTCAGGGACCGTCCTCACCTCTTCGCGCTCACGGCGCTCCTCGCTCACATAATAGTCGACCGACGTACGCGCTGCGAGATAGCCGCCGAGCCCCATCGAGATGCCGCCGGCGGCAAGCTCTGCAACGCCGGCTGTAACAACGATGTTCGACGCCGCGAGCGCCCCCGATATACCGGCGGCGAGCGCAAAGGGCACCGTTAGGCCATCGGACATACCAAGAACCACGTCGCGGACGAACGCAAGTCCGCCGGGGTGCTGTTCGCTATGGTGGGGCGCTGCGACTTGATGCATGTGCCCGTGCTTCAACGCACCGTCGCGTTCATCCGGCGGACATCGACCGTCGACATCCTCGCAATGACCGTGCGAGAGCATGGAAGCGATGGAACACGATGCTCATCGCCTCGCTGCGAAGCTCGTCGGCAGCCTCTGTGCGCGCTCACCGGAGCGGGGTATCGTCGACGCTCTCGCACTCTTCGGAGCGGACGCGCTCGCCTTCGCGGTGAGCGGCGGCGTCAGCGTCGTGCCGCTTCCGCAGGGCGCGCGCTATCGGGAGCTCTCGCGGGCCTTGGCGCGTCTCGGTATCGACGTTGACGCATGGCCCGCGCCACCCGCCGGTCTCTTCGTCGTCGAAGAGCGCACGGTCTACTTACGTTCGCGCAGCCCGATGACAGTGACACACGAGTTTGGTCACGCTCTCGACTGCGTGCTCGGCGGCGGTGTCTATCGTTCCGGAATCGACCCCGCGATTCGCGGTTGCTTCGCCGCGGCGCGCAGCTTCATCACGCCGTACGCCGCAACCGGTCTCGATGAGTATTTCGCGGAAGCGCTCCGGGCTTACGTCGAGGCAAATGATCCCGCGTCAGCCTGGCCACCGGCGACGCGGGCCCGTCTCCGGCGCCTCGACCCGGCGCTCTACGAATACATCGACGACCTTTTCCGTTTCGGATTCAGGCGAGCGAGCGCTGCATGAGGGAGCATTTTACATTTCTAGCGTATGCTTGCAAACAGAGAAAGGAAGGTTGCCCATGGAGGACCGCACGAGCGGAGCACGTCTCCGCCCGCTCGCGAGCCTGGCTCTCACGCTAGGTCTCGCCACTACCCTGAGCCTCGCTGCCTTCGCGCAGCAACCGCAGCATGGAACGCAAGGCGGCTCGCACGCCGCCGCTTCTCACACGACCGGCGGCCATACCGCTACAAGCCACGCGTCATACCACACGACGCATGTAACCCACGCCGCGACGCATACAACGTACACCGCCACGCATACCACGCACACGGTGCATACGACACATACGACGACAAGCCATTATCACACCACGACGACACATTACACCACAACAACGTCGCACCACGTGACGACGACGCGACGCGCGACAACGACGCACGCCGGCCTATCCGGCGGCAGCGTGACGGGGCATTATCACTCGTCGGTGACACACTATACCTCCTATCGCTCCTCGCACGTCGTGCGCACGTCATACGGTGGCACGAGATTACGCAGCACGGGCTTCGTTCATAGTCTGAGCTCGTACCACGCGGCTCACTACGGCGGCGTGAGCGTCAACGTCTCGTACGCGCTCCACCCCGGAGGCTATCCCGGCGCCCACTGGATGTACTACGGCGGCCATCGCTGGTACGACGGCTACTGGTACAACTACTGGGGAAACCAACCGTGGCTCTGGTGGGGTGGCTACTATGGCTTCTGGATCGATCTTGACGGCATCCAGGTCTTCGTCTATGAATCGTCGCCCGGTGAATGCATGTTCTGGAACGGCTACGCTTGGACACCGTGGTACGATCCACCGTACACCCCATATTACTGCCCGTACTAAGCTAAAGTCATCCCATTGGTCGACAAGAGCCGCGTGAAAAGCGCGGCTCTTCGCATGAGAGGACAAGAAACTGCGCTTAAGACGCTGCATATACTTGAGGGCGTGACAATGCGACTATTGTGAACGCTCTTGGCCCTCTGTATATGGTTTTGTTCGGCGTCGCTGACAAAGACGGGAGCCTGGAGCGCTATCCGGTGCGAGCCTGCTTCTCGCTCATCGCCCACGCGAGCGAGACGAGCAAGAAGTTAGCGAGCAGCGAGCTGCCGCCGTACGACAGAAACGGCAGTGTAATTCCGGTGAGCGGAAAGAACCCGATCACACCGCCGACGATGATGAGCACCTGGAAGCCGAACGTTGCGGCGAGGCCGACGGCAAGCAGCTTCGCGTACAGATCCGGCTGCTCGATGCCGACGACGAGGATGCGCCGGACGATCGCGAGGAATAGCGTCAATACTGCGACGGCGCCGAGCCAGCCGAACTCCTCGCCGATCGCCGCAAAGACGTAGTCCGTCGCTGCATCCGGGATATACTGCGGATGGCCGAGCCGATATCCCGTTCCGAATAATCCGCCGGCTGCAAGCGAGAAGTAGCCCTGCGAGCTCTGATAGCCGTGGCCATAGGGATCGGCGAACGGATGCAGCCATACGCTGATGCGCGTCTCGACGTATGGAAAGTGATGAACCGCCCAGAACGCGACGAGGGCGAAAATCACCAGACCTGCAAGCACAATGTCGAGGCGTCGCGTTGCAACGAAAAGCATCGTCGCGAAGGTTGCGAGCAGCAGCGTCGCCATTCCGAGGTCGTGCTGCAGTACGAGGATCGCCATAGAGGCCCCCCAGCCGAGAAAGAGCGGTCCGAGGTAGCGCGCGTTCGCCGTCCAAACGTGGCGCGCCGTCGCGATGACGTCGCCGGTTTCAGCGAGATACGCGGCGAGAAAGAAGACGACGAAGAGCTTTATCAACTCGATCGGCTCGTACCGCACGTCCCCGAACCGAATCCAAAGGCGCGCGCCGTTCACCGTCTGCCCGAAGAGGAGCAGGAGAATGAAGAGCACGAGCGAGGCGAGCACCCAGACATATTTGTAGGCGGCCATGCGACGAAAGCGCGTGAACGCCGGGCCGAACACGACTGCGAGGGCGAGAGAGACGAGGAGCCACTCCTGCTGCTTGCGCGCGAGATCAGGAGCGAGTCGCGCGACGAGCATGAGGCCGAACGCTGAGAGAAGCACCGCGAGCGCCGGCAGCACGTCGTCGCGTTCGCCTGCCGGCTGCGCCAACACCCAAATGTAGGCGAGTGCGACGAGGAGTACCTCGA
Source organism: Vulcanimicrobiota bacterium (assembly GCA_030040695.1). GTDB lineage: Bacteria > Vulcanimicrobiota > Vulcanimicrobiia > Vulcanimicrobiales > Vulcanimicrobiaceae > Tyrphobacter. The sequence continues at coordinate 4,260 of JASHTE010000005.1, forward strand.
CATACCAAGGGCCGAGCGTTTGCGGCTGTACGAGCGAGAGCAGAAAGGCGCCGATCGCGAGCGCCCCGGTCATCGGCGCCGCGCGGCGCGCGAGCGTCAGCAGCGGAAAAGCG
>JASHTE010000047.1 GCA_030040695.1 Vulcanimicrobiota bacterium
ACGATCTCCGGAAGCGACCCGGCCAGCTACGGCAGCTTGATCGAGCTGACGTGGCGCGGGAGCAAACCACTCGCGCTGCCGAACGGCGAGCAGCGTTCCTTCTTAGAGGATGGCGACGAAGTGATCCTACGCGGCTGGTGCGAACGCGACGGCCTACGCTTGGGCTTCGGCACGTGCAGCGGACGGATCGTTAGATAGAGTCTCCCTGCGCGCGGCCGCCGTGGCGATAATAACGAGGGCCGAAGGAGCATGCCCCCCAAAAACTGGGATGCTTAGGGGCGGTGATCACGAGCTCATTACGTTACGGCTGGAGCTTCGAGCCAGGAGCGGTAGTAGTTTTCGTCTTCGACGTTGCTTGCCGCTTTGGCGATGTGCAACGGTGCGAAGGTATCGACCATCACCGCGATCTCGTCGGTCGATGTCTTCCCGAGCGATTGCTCCACCGCACCGGGCTGCGGCCCGTGCGGCGCGCCGGCGGTGTGCAAGGTGATCGAGCCCTCCTCGACCCCGCGCCGGCTCATGAAGTTGCCGCTCACGTAGTAGAGCACTTCGTCGCAGTCGACGCTCGAATGGTTGTAGGGCACTGGAATCGCGAGCGGATGGTAGTCGAAGAGGCGCGGCACGAAGGCGCAGAAGGCCGCGCCGGGTGCTTCGAAGGTGGCGTGCGAGGGCGGCGGCTGGTGGAGCTTGCCGGTGATCGGGGCGAACTCGTCGAGGTTGAAGGCGTAGGGATAGCAGTAGCCGTCCCAGCCGACGACGTCACAGGGGTGGTGCGCGACGGTGTAGATCGCGTTGCGCTCCTTGCCGGCGACGCGAATCTCGAAGGCGCCTTCCTGTTCGATGGGCGCCTGGAGTACCGGGGCGCGAAAGTCGCGCTCGTAGTAGGGCGCGTGCTCGGCGAGCTGGCCGAACTCGTTGCGGAACTTGCGGGGAATCTGCACCGGCCCGCGGGTCTCGTAGACGAGCATCCGCGTCGTCTCGGCAGGGTGGAGGCGATAGGTGGTGCCGACGGGGACGACGAGGTAGTCGTGCGCGCGATACGCGAGCGTGCCGAGCGGCGTCTCGAGCGTGCCGCTCCCGTGGTGGACGAAGAGCAGCTCGTCCCCGCGCACGTTCCTATAGAAGTAGGGCATCGGCTCGCTGAACTCGGCGACGGCGATGGTGAGGTCGTCGTTGCCGAGCACGGGCGTGCGTGCGGAGATCGCCTCACCCGCGCTGGGGATTTGGGCGGTCTTGAAGTGACGGTTGCGCAGCGGCTCGTTGGGGGAGAACGCCGGCTGCGGACGGTGCCAGGGCTTGACGTCGATGGTCGCGGTGGGCGGGCGCAGGTGATAGAGCAGCGAGTAGAGGCTCTCGAAGCCCTGCGTCGAGAGGAGCTCCTCGGCGTAGAGCGCGCCGTCGGGTCGGCGAAACTGGATGTGACGTTTTGCCGGAAGCTCTCCGGCTCGCATGTAGGTCGGCACGGCGCTCAGTTCTTCACGCCGTAGCGCCCGACAATCCTCGCGCTCGCAAGGACGTGGCCACGTATTCGATCGATGAGCGACGCGCCGTCGAGAGGGCCGGCGGCGTGCACGGAGGCAACGTCGAGCGCGTAGAGCGTAAACACATAATGATGCGCCGGTCCAGGCGGCGGACAGGGACCGCCGTATGCGCGCTCTCCGAAAGAGTTCAGACCGACCTCACTTGCAGGGAGCCGAACTCCCGCCGCCAGCTCCCTTGTCGACGGCGGCAGATCGTAGAGGACCCAATGGAAGAAACCCGCTCCACCGCGCGCATCGGGATCGAAGAGGGTTAGCGCCAGCGAGCGCGTTCCAAGTGGAAGGCCGCTCCAATGAAGCTCCGGAGAGCGATCGCCGCCGGGGCAAGTGGAGAAACCGCGGACGGTCCAACCCGGTACCCAGCCACCATCGCTGAAGGAAAGGCTGAAGAGTTGCAGGGCGAGCAGAGCCGCGATCATGGAGGAGTGCTTCGCCTCGACGCCGTGGTATCATGGGACGCCATGACGGGGGTTGGGATTCACGCGGCGTAACCTCGTGAACCCCGCCAGGACCGGAAGGGAGCAACGGTAAGCGAGCCCTTACGGGTGCCGTGAACCCCCCGGCCCTCGTCGTGGTCTATTTTTCTTATGAGCCAAGTGCTTCCGCCGACGAACCTCCTCGTTTGGATTCTCGCCGCGTCACTCGTGATCGCGGCGATCGCCATATCGATCTATCATGTCTTTGTGGCCGGCCCGGCCCTTCAGCGCGCCCGCGCTTTGCTCGAGCTCCACGACGGGCTGCTTGCCGGCGAGGGCTCCGGCTCGGCGGCCGCATGGTTCGAACGGCTGGATCGCTCGCGCGCCGAGCTGGCGCAGGAGCTGGAGAGGGTCGCCCGGCGGACGGGCGAACTCGAGGCGCTGTCTCATACCGATCTCTCGCGGGTCGGCTTCGTGCGGTATGACGCCTTCGACGACACAGGCTCGGAGCTCTCATACGCACTCGCACTCCTGAATCGCGAGGGTGACGGCATCGTTCTCACCAGCATCTATTCGCGCACCGACACGCGCACGTATGGGAAGGCGGTGGAGA
>JASHTE010000006.1 GCA_030040695.1 Vulcanimicrobiota bacterium
CGAATACGGCTCCATGGGCAGATGGAGCATGACGCCCTTTCCAGCCGCCGCAGCCTCGTTGGAGACGAGTCGAGTGTAGCGCACGTCGGGAAGGACGGAGAGCGTGAGTGGTACGGGAAGCGCGATGAACTCGCGCTCGATGCCAAGCCACTGACCGCAGTCGTCAACGATAACCGCGAGCTCCCCGCCGGACGCGCCCGGCAGCGGTGCGGTTGGAGGCGCCGTCCGCAGTGCGACGGTGGGCGAGGCGCTCGGAGGCAGCTGCGCGACACGCATGCGGTGCCGATGGTGCCCGTGATGAGGCGCCCAGCAGCCGCAGAGAAAGCTCGCCACGGCGAGGAGCGAGAGCAGCGGACGCGTCGAGGGAGGGTTCATGCCTTTGACTTCGGCATTAGCGTGAGCAATGGCCCGCTATATCACCCACCCGCAAGCGCGTTCGCTCTGGGCCGGCGGCATCGTGGCAGGCATCGCCGGCGGATTCCTGATTCACGCCTTTCTCTTTGCGGTCGGGATAGCGCACTATCCAGCCACCTACCAGTGGATCGCCTCGGGGCTCATCGGGAAGAGCGCATTCACGAACGCCGACGGCGCGGTCATCGGTGTCTTGCTTCACTTTGCTATCTCGATCGTCGCGGCGATCGTCTACGCCTACGCGGGCCAGTTTACGGGGCTGCTCGGGCGGCCGTTGCTTGCCGGAACGATCTTCGGCGTCGTCATGAACGCACTCATGGACCTCGCTGCTTTCGAGCGCACGAACACGCCGTTGCCCTCGGGGTTGCACGACGTGGGGATCGGGCTCGTGGCACATGTGGTTTTCTTCGGCATTCCGATTGCGCTCTTTCTCAGCCGTTACGAGCGCGTCATGATCCCGTACACGAAGTGAGATGTTTCGCTATCTGACCGCCGGCGAGTCCCACGGACCCGCGCTCGTCGGCATCCTCGACGGCTTGCCCGCACATCTCCGGCTCGACGTGGCTCGCGTCAACGAGACTCTCGGCCGGCGGCAGGGTGGCTACGGTCGTGGTGGCCGCATGAAAATCGAGCACGACGAGGTCGAGTTTCTGGCCGGCGTTCGCGGTTCGCAGACGCTTGGCTCGCCGATTGCGGTCATGATTCGTAACCGCGATCACGAAAACAACAAGGCTCTCATGGATCCGATCACCGGTGGAGGGCCGCCGCTGACGAACCCACGTCCCGGGCACGCCGATTACGCCGGCGCGCTCAAGTACCGGCATCGTGATCTGCGAAACGTGCTCGAGCGCGCGTCTGCGCGAGAGACTGCGATGCGCGTCTGTCTCGGCGCGATCTGCGCACAGTTCCTCGAGGCGCTCGGAATCACGACGCGCAGTTACGTCAGTGGCATCGGGGACGTTCATGCGCCGGAGCTCGACGACTGGAGCCAGGACGAGGTAGAGCGCAGCGACGTGCGTTGCCCGGACGCCGCGAGCGCCGAAAAAATGATCGAGGCAATCGAAGCCGCGAAAACGGCGGGCGATACGCTCGGTGGCAGTTTCACCCTGCGGGTCGACGGACTTCCGGCGGGCATCGGGAGCAATCGGCAACCGAATCAGCGGCTCGACGGCGTCCTTGCCGGGGCGCTCATGGGAATGCAGACCGTCAAGGCCGTCGAGGTCGGCATCGGCGCGACTGCAGCGTCACTGCCCGGCTCGCAGGCCCACGATCGTTTCCAACTCGGCGAAAGCGCAGAGCGGGTCGTGCGAACGAGTAATCGCGCCGGCGGCATAGAGGGCGGGATGTCGAACGGCGAGCCGCTCGTTTTCCGCGTCTTCGTCAAGCCGATCGCGACACTCATGAAGCCGGCTCCCTCAGTGAACCTGCACGAGCACACGACGGCGCCTGCGATGGTCGTACGGAGCGATATCTGCGTCGTGCCCGCGGCGGCAATCATCGGCGAGGCGATGCTCCGACTCGCACTCACGGGGCCCGTGCTCGAGAAGTACGGCGGCGATTCTCTGGAGGAGACGCTCGATAACATGCGCCGCTCCACCGATGCGGCGAAGCAGCTCTTCCAACGTGGCGACTAGCAAGCGACACGTCGCACTCGTCGGCTTCATGGGGTCGGGAAAGTCGACCGTCGGCGAGCGGCTCGCACGCGCGCTCGGACGGCGCTTCGTCGACGTGGATGAGGAGATCAAGCGCGCGCACGGGGCGATCGACAAGATCTTCGCTGAGGAGGGAGAGGCCACGTTCCGTCGCTACGAACGTAGCGCGATCGCCGCAGCACTCGCAAGCGACGAGCCATCGGTGATGGCAGTCGGCGGCGGTGCGCCGGCCCATGCTCCTACGCGAAAGCTCCTCGCCGAACGAGCGCACCGCATTTTCCTGCGCGTCTCGCCGCAAACGGTCGAACGCCGGCTCCGTCGTGCGAAGGTGCCGCGACCGATGCTCGGGGAACGCCCCACACACGCGCGTATCACCACGCTCTACGAACGGCGGCTTCCGTACTATCGTGAGGCGGAGTTCACGCTGGACTGCAACGGCCTGCAGGAGAAGATAATCTGCGAGGCACTGGCCTCGCACGTGCGGCTCGGCTATCCCGTTGTGATCGCGAGGGACGCGCGCTCTGCCCTCCGACGCGCGATTCGCGCGCACGGCAGCAACTGCATCATCCTCTGCGATGCCAAGCCGACGATAGCAGCGCTTGCACGAACGATCCTACCCCATCTTCCCGTGCATCCGTTCGCTCTCCAGGAGCGGCGAAAGCGCCTCGCGCTCGTCGAGCGGACGCTCGACGTCCTGGCGGCATCCGGATGCGATCGCGAGACACTCGTCGTTGGAGTCGGGGGTGGAGTCGCGAGCGATCTGTTTGGGCTCGCCGCAGGTCTCTATATGCGGGGCGTTCCGTACGTGCATCTGGCGACGTCCCTCGTCGCCATGGTCGACGCGGCGATCGGCGGCAAGACGGGCGTCGACTTACGGGCCGGAAAGAATCTCGCCGGAATTTTCCGCGACCCTGCGGCCGTCTTCGCACAGGTCGACGCCTTGGAGACGCTGCCGCCGCGCGCAGTGCGCGAGGGGCTCTCGGAAGTCGTCAAAGCTGCAATCATCGCCGATCCCGCACTCTTCGCGACGCTCGAACGACTGGCACATCTACCCTTCTCTCGCTGGCCGTGGCAGCGAATCGTGAGGCGAGCGGTCGAGATCAAGAGCAGTATCGTCTCGCAGGATCCGCAGGAGCGCGGTGCGCGCGAACTGTTGAATCTTGGCCATACATTCGGGCATGCATACGAACGCGAAAGTGCTTACCGCCTTGCGCATGGGGCCGCGGTCGCGCTCGGCTTACGAGCGGCCGGACTGCTCGCGCTGCGGCTCGGGCGCTTCTCGGCGAGCGAGCACGCTCGCGTCGTCGCCCTCCTCGCGGCGCTCGGCATGTCGCTACGCACGAGCGCGAGTCCCCGATCGGTGCTCCGCAGAATGCAACATGATAAGAAACGCCGCGAGGGACACCTGCGCTTTGTCTTGCCGAACAAGATCGGTAGTGTCTCGTATGGCGTGGAGGCTCCAGAGAGCGACGTGCTCGCAGTCTTGCGAGAGATGAACGAGCCGGCTGCGCCGTGAGGTGCGTCGACGCGCTGCCGGTCATACGCTCCTCGCGATTCGACCAGCCGTTCACCTACAACGCCGGCGCTCTCTCGCTGCACGTCGGCGACGTCATTCGCGTGCCGCTCGGTCGGCGTGAAGTGTTAGCCTATGTCGTTCGCGGACCCTATGACGCAGAGAACGAGGAGAACCTGAAGGAAGTCGTCGGCCTCGCGGACGCACCGCGCGCATTCGACGAGACCG
>JASHTE010000007.1 GCA_030040695.1 Vulcanimicrobiota bacterium
GCTCTGCCGCGAAGGCGGCGCCGCACTACGCGAATACTGCGACGCCCAGGCGATCCCATGGCAAACGACGGGAAAACTCATCGTCGCGGTCGAGGAGCGCGAGCTGCCCATACTCGACGAGCTCTACCAGCGCGGCACCCAAAACGGAATCGCCGGGCTCGAGATGCTCGAGCCCGCTGCGATCCACGAACGCGAGCCGCACTGCACCGCACTGAAGGCGATCTTCGTTCCTGAAACCGGCGTCATTGACTACGCGCAGGTAGCCGAGAGCTTTGCGCGCGAGATCGCGAGCCTCGGAGGAGAGATCGTCACGTCGGCCGCCGTTGTCGGCGCGCAGCGAACGAGCGACGCAATCGTGTTGCAGACCGTCAGCGACGCCTATCAGGCGAAGGCCGTCGTCGCGTGCGCCGGACTCGGTGCCGACGGCATCGCGCGCATTCTGGGCGGAAGTCTCTTCCCGAGAGTCGAGCCCGTCCGCGGCGAGTATCTTCTCCTCAAGTCCGAGCGGCGCGACCTCGTCAACGGCTGCATCTATCCCGTTCCGGATCCCAGGCTGCCGTTTCTCGGCGCGCACGTCACGCCGCGGATCGATGGGAGCGTCTCGCTCGGGCCGAGCGACGCGCAGCAGAGCGACATCCTCTCCTCCGTGCAGCGTTACATGCCGGAGCTGCGCGATCAGGATACGCTGCCCGGCCCATTCGGCATCCGCGCCGAAGGCGTGGACGAACACGGTAACTTCACCGGCGATTTCGTTTTCGAAACCGGCGATCGCGTCGTCCAGGTGAGAAGCGCTCCGTCACCCGCCGCAACCTCGTGTATCGCGATCGCGCGCCATATCGCGGAGCTCTTAGGGAGCCTCTCGCCGTAGCGGCACCGAGGGGTTCCCTCGGCAGCGAAGGAAGAGAGCGGTATGCGTTGGATCGCGGTCATCGCAAGCATCGTGACGATCGCATTGCTGATCCTGCGCGAGACGTTGCCGCGGATCTCGGAGTCTCCCGCCCACCACGCAGCCGTCGTCGTGTTCGTGCTCCTCTATCTCGCAATGGCGCTCGTGGTCGCATGGAAAGCGACGCCGTCGCGAGACGCATACCTCATCGTCGCATTCCTCATCGCCCTTGCGTTCGTCGGCGCCGTCAGTGAGTTAGGTTACGCCGAGATAGGCTACGCACTGCCCGGCGTCGTCTGGCAGAAGATAACCGGCGTCGCAAACGCCGCAGGCGTCGGCGTTATCCTCTTCGTCGCATTCTTCTTCCCCGCCACGTACCCGCCGCGCCGAACGCCGGCGAGCATGTGGATCCTGCGGATCGGCGTTCCCTTTGCCGCACTCACGATTCTCGCGTACGCCGTCGCGCTGCTCGCCGGCCCAACTGCTTTCGCGCTCCGGTCGACCGAAATTGCGAGCGACGTTGCCACGATCCCGCTTTCGCTCCTCATCATCGCCGCCGTCGTCGAGGGAACGCTCTCCGGCGGGCCGGAGTACCGCGTCCCGAGCATCGTCTCCGGCAGCACGCTCGTCCTCCTCGCAGCCATCAATCTCGCATCCGCCATCGTCCACCTCGCGGGCTGGAACGACGCGTGGCTCGTCGACATCAGCTGGCTGCGGTACGCAACGGGGATCGGAATGACGTATGCGCTGCTGCGCCACCGGTTAGTCGACGTACACATCGTCGTCTCGCGTGCAGCAATCTTTTCCGTCTTCTCGCTCTGCCTCATTACGCTCTTCGTTGCGGTGGAGTGGGTGGTTGTCGTGGTCGTGGAACGCGCCGTCGGGCCGCGCTTCACCGCGATAGACGAGACGACGTTAACGGCGTTCGTCGCCCTCGGCATCGGCGTCTCCGCGCGAGGCATCCATCACGTCGTCGCGCGCCGTCTCAATCGTCTCTTCTTCGCGAGGCGATATCGGGCGCTCGCCAATCTGCATCGCTATGCACTCGAAACCGACGCCGCAACCGACCCCGTAGCGCTCGTCAATCTCACGGTGAGCGTCTTACGGCGCAACCTCGACGCGGGGAGCATCGGCCTGTACGCTGGGCAGCCCGATACGGGGTACAGGCTTCTCCTCGGCGATTCGGAGCTTCCGGCTCGCCTCGACGCAAACGAAGAACTCGTTTTACGTTTGCGCCGGTGGGGCGAGCCTCTCACCGTCGAGAACGACGGTAGTGTGTTTGCCGGGGCATTCGTCTGCCCGATGGTCTTACGCGGCCAGCTGTACGGCTTCGTCGTATGCGGTCGAAAGCGTGACCGGACGAGCTACCTTCCCGACGAACGCGAGGCACTCGCTTCGCTCGTCCATCGCGTCGGCATCGCGTACGAATGGCTCACGCGCGAATCGACGGGTGGCCCCCTCGACTTCGCGCCTTCGGCGCTACGCTCGGGATGACAGGCCCATGGCCCGCGTGGCGCGCTCGACGCGGCTTTTCGCTTCTTCCCCCAGCGTTCCGGCATATGCGTCGATCAGCGCGCTGCCGACGATCACTGCATCCACCAGCGGCGCGACGGCTTCGACGTGCGCGCGCGTACTGATGCCGAAACCAGCCGCGAGCGGGAGCTGCGTCGTCGCGCGTAGCTGCGCGATCTGCGTACGCAAAGGCTCGACATTCGGAGCTTTGTTCGCGCCCGTCACGCCCAGGCGCGAGACGAGGTAGACGAAGCCCGACGATCTCTCGGCGATGCGCGCTGCGCGCTCTGCCGGCGTGGAGGGCGCGACCAGCAGCGGCATCGCGAGGTCATGCTCTGCGAGCTGCTCGCGCAAAGGCTCGATCTCTTCCAGCGTGAGATCGGGAACGATGACGCCCGCGGCGCCTGCCTGCGCAGCGTCGCGCGCGAACGCTTCGATCCCGTATCGGAACACCGGATTGAAATACGTGAAGAGCACGATGGGAATGTTTGCGCTCACGCGCTTCGTTAAAACGAGAACGTCGCGCAGGGCAACACCGTTTGCGAGTGCGCGTTGTCCCGCCGCGGCGATCGTTGGCCCGTCTGCCAGTGGGTCACCGTACGGTACGCCGAGCTCGATCGCCGCAGCACTCTGCGCGGCAAGCGCCTCGATAAGCGTCTGCGTCGTCTCGAGGTCGGGATCACCCGCCATGAGATAGGGGATGAACGCAGGCCTCCGCCTGAGGATACTCTCTTCCAGCGTAGCGTCGTGTTTCATACGTTGAGTACGTCACGCTTCAGAACCGCTCGTCGCTCGTCGTCCTTGACTCGCTCCTGCTGCTCGGCCTCCTCGCTCCCGCCGTCCCTGGCTCCACTCGTCGGTCCGAGCTTCCTCAGCATGACGTACCCAACGTATGAACCACGGTGTTAGGCTTGCAGTGACAAGGCGTGGGCGATATCTTTATCGCCTCGGCCGCTGAGGTTGACGAGAATGAGGTCGTTGTCGCTTCGATCGCGCGAGAGGCGACGAGCAAAGGCGAGCGCGTGCGCGCTTTCGAGCGCAGGGATGATGCCCTCGGCCCGCGCGAAACCGTAGAACGCCTCCAGGGCTTCGTCGTCGCGCACGTTGACGTACTCGACGCGACCGCGTTCCTTCAAGTATGCGTGCTCGGGCCCGACGCCGGGATAATCGAGCCCCGCGCTGATCGAGTGCGTCTCGATGACTTGGCCCTCCGGCGTTTGCAGGACGTAGGAGCGCGAGCCGTGCAGCACGCCGATGCTCCCGGCTCCGAGCGACGCCGCCGTGTGCCCGCTCTTGAGGCCGGCACCGGCGGCCTCCACCCCCCATAGCCGCACCCCTTCATCCTCCAAGAACGCCGTGAAGATGCCTATCGCGTTGCTGCCGCCGCCGACGCATGCGATAACGTCGCTCGGCAGCCGCCCATGCTGCGCGAGGCACTGCGCCCGTGCTTCGTCGCCGATCACACGCTGAAACTCGCGCACCATGTATGGGTAGGGATGCGCGCCGACGACGCTGCCGATGACATAGAACGTCTCTTCTACCTCCGCCGCCCAGACGCGAAACGCTTCGTTCGTCGCGTCCTTCAGCGTTTGCGTACCCGATGTCACGGAATGCACGGTCGCGCCGAGCAGCTTCATCAAAGCAACGTTCGGCGCTTGACGTTCGACGTCGCGCGCGCCCATGTAGACGTCGACCGGAAAGCCGAAGCGCGCCCCGACCGTGGCGGTAGCGACGCCGTGCTGCCCGGCACCAGTCTCGGCGATGAGCCGCTTCTTCCCCATGCGCCGGGCTAAGAGCGCCTGACCGAGCGTATTATTGATCTTGTGCGATCCGGTGTGGTTCAGGTCTTCGCGTTTCACGAGCATGGGAACCGCTCCAACCTCGAAGCGCCGCGCGCGATAGAGCGGCGACGGGCGCCCGGCATAGCTCGCGAGCAGCGCGCGATACCCCTCCCAAAAGCCCGGATCGTCGAATGCCCGCGTCATCGCGCGCTCGAGCTCGTCGAGCGCGTACGCGAGCACCTCCGGCACGAAGCGCCCGCCGAAATCGCCGAAGTATCCGCGCGCGTCAGGCTTCATCGGCGGTGCGCACGGCGCGAATGAACGCTGCCATCTTCGCAGGATCCTTGCGCCCGTTACGATCCTCGACGCCGCTGCGGGCGTCGACGCCGAACGGGCGCACGCTCTGCACGCACACCGCAACGTTCTCAGGTGTCAAGCCGCCGGCAACGATCGCGGGGCGCGTGCGCGCGATCGGCGCAACGTGCTCCCATGCGAACGGTGCCGCCGGCCCCGTGCGGTTCTCACGTGCCGTGTCGAACATGACCAATGCGTCGGGGTACTCCTCGCAGCGATGCGCGAGCCGTTCGACGGAGTCGCCCGGCAAAACGGGAATCGCCTTGATCACCAGGCCGCCGATCTCGGAGACGAAGGTACCCGATTCATTTCCGTGCAGCTGAACGACGAGATTCGGCAAGACGTCGCGCGCCGCTTCGATCTCGGCACGTTTGGGGTTCTCGAAGACGCCGACGGGCGTAACGAGCGGCGGGATCTTGCCTGCGATCTCCTCAAAATCCGGCCAGGTAATGCGGCGCGGCGAAGCCGCGAAGATCACGCCGATCGCGTCCGCCCCGGCGTCGATCGCCGCCTCTGCGTCGATCCAGTTCGTGCATCCGCAGAACTTCACGCGCGTGCGCATTCATGCGTGCTCCGTCGCGAGAGAGCCCTTGAGCGAACGAATCGTCTCTGCGGGGTCCGCGGCACGCATGAGCGATTCGCCGATGAGGAAGCCGCGCGCACCGGCCCGCCGTAGCGTCCGCAGGTCTTCGGCATCCTGTAGACCGCTCTCGCTGATGGCGAAGAGCCGCGCCGGCACGAGCGGCAAGAGCAGCTCGCTCGTTGCCAGGTCGGTCTTGAGCGTACGAAGATCGCGATTGTTGACACCGACGAGCCGCGCCCCCGCCGCTATCGCTCGCGTCAGCTCCATCTCCTCGTGCACTTCGACGAGCGCATCGAGAGCATACGCGGCCGCCTCGTCGAGGCATACGCGCAGCGTCTCGTCGTCGAGCGCACCGACGATCAGGAGAACGCAGTCGGCACCGTACGCAGCCGATTGCGCGATCGCATAGCGGCTGCCGAGAAAATCTTTGCGCAGCAGCGGCACGTTCGTCACGTTGCGCACGACGTCGAGGAAGGCGAGGTCGCCGAGAAAGTGATCGGGTTCGGTGAGGATGCTGATCGCATCCGCCGCGCCGTCGTACACGCGCGCGATCTGCGCCGCATCAAAGTTTCGCGCGATGAGCCCGGCAGAGGGCGAAGCGCGCTTGAGCTCCGCCACGATCGCCGTTCCGTCGGCAGCTTCCAGAGCGGCGAGGAACCCCCGGCGCTCCGCTCGGCGTGCCAACGCCCGCTCTCGCACGGCCGCGTACGGCTCGGCCTGCTCCGCCGCCGCGAAGCGCTGCGCCGAGGCCTCAAAGATGCGTGCGAGAACGTTAGCCACGCGCTACCGCCTTTGCGCGCTCGAAGAGCCGCAGCCCTGCGCCGCTCGCAAGAACACCCCGTGCAAGGTCGAAGGCGCTGCGCAGCGCGCCCTCACGCGCCGATGCGATCGCGACGGCTGCATTCAGGGCGACCACATCCGAGCGCGGCGACTCTTCACCGGCGAGAATCGAGAGAAAGGCATCGAGACAAGCTTCTCGCGTCGGAGCGAAGAGCTCCGCTTGCGTTGCGCGCACACCGAAATCCGCCGGATCGATGTGACCCGCCACCGCTTCTCCACCGGAGAACTCGACGACCTCGCTGACGCCCTCACCTGCGATCTCATCCATTCCGCCGGCACCGCAGACGACCGCGCCGCGCATCTCGAGGACACCGAACACACCGCAGATCGCCGCGAAGGCTTCGGGTGTCGCGACACCGATCAGATAATGCGTCGGGCGCGCGGGATTGGTCAACGGACCGAGCAGATTGAACAGCGTGCGCACACCGAGTTCCCGTCGAAGCTCGGCGACCGCACGCATCGAGGGATGGAATCGCGGTGCAAAGAGAAAGGTGAAGCCGCACTCGTGCAGCATCCGGCCGCAAACCTCCGGGGTGAGATCGAGCGGCAGGCCTGCCGCCTCCAGAACGTCGGCGCTTCCGCAAACGCCGGAAGCGGCGCGGTTACCATGCTTGGCGACCGGGATGCCGGCCGCAGCGACGACGATGGCGGCCATGGTCGAGACGTTGATCGTCGACTTTCCGTCGCCACCCGTGCCGACGACGTCGACCAGGACCGGAAAGTCGTGCTCGAGCGCAAGGCAGCGCGCGCGCATTGCCTTTGCCGCGCCCGCGATCTCGTCGCGGTGCTCCCCGCGTGTCGCCAGTGCCGCGAGGATCCCCGCAGCAACGGCGGGCGCGACCTCGCCGTCCACGATGGCGCCGACGAGCTCGGCTGCCTCCTCTTCGCTGAGCCTCTCACCGGCGATGATCCGGCGCAGCAGCGCGGCGTAAGTGCTTACCTCACCAGCTCCAGCAGCGACAGCTCCGCGGCGTCGCCGTTGCGTAGACGCGTCTTCGTGATGCGCGTGTAACCGCCGGTTCGCCCCTTCAGCGCCGGCGCGATCTGCTCGACGAGCTTCTTCACCACCGCGGGCTCGGTGAGCACCTCCGCAACCTTGCGGCGTGAGGCGAGATCGCCTTTCATCGCCGTCGTGATCAACCGCTCCGCAAGCCGGCTCACTTCTTTCGCTTTCGCCGAGGTGGTTTCTATCTTGTCGTGCTTGAAGAGCGACGTCGCAAGGTTCCGCAACAACGAACGGCGATGGTCGTCGCTGCGCGAGAGCCTCTTGTACGCTATCTGATGCGGCATCGATATCTCCACGCCATGAACGACATCAGCCTAGGATTGCCGGAGGGAGAGGCCGCGTTCGGCCAGCACCTGTTTGATCTCGTCGAGCGACTTCTTACCGAAGTTGCGCATCTTCATGATTTCGTCCTCGCTCAAGTCGAGCAGCTCGGAAACCTTCGAGATGCCGGCGCGCTTCAAGCAGTTGAAGGAGCGCACCGACAGGTTCAACGTCTCCACCGGGACGTCCCACTCGTTTGGCGGAGCCTCTTGCAACGGCTCGGTACGCTCGGTGAAGCCGACGAAGAGGTCGAGCTGCTCCTGCGCGATACGTGCGGCCGTCGAGAGCGCCTCCTCCGGAGCGACCGAGCCGTTCGTCTCGATCTCGATCGTCAGGCGGTCGTAATCGACGCTCTGCCCGACGCGCGTGTCGTCGACGCTGAAGTTCACCTTTCTGATCGGTGAAAACATCGAGTCGATCGGGATCAACCCGATCATGTGCTCGATGTTGCGCTGACGATCGGCGGTCACGTAGCCGCGGCCCTTCTCGATCCCGATCTCCATCGAGAGCTTCGCCTCTCGCGAGGTCAATGTCGCGAGGTGATAGGACGAGTCGAGAATCTCGACGTCGGCATCCGGCGCGATATCCCCCGCGGTCACGTCCTTCGGTCCGCTCGCGCTCAAGAGCAGTACCTTCGGCTCGTCCGTATTTAACTTCACCGGAAGGCCCTTCAGGTTGAGCATGAGCGCAATCGTGTCTTCGACCATCCCGGGGATGGTCGAAAACTCGTGCAAGACGCCGTTGATCTTCATGTAGGTCACCGCGGCACCGGGAATCGAGCTCAGAAGGATGCGCCGTAGCGCGTTTCCGAGTGTGATTCCGAATCCGCGGTCGAGAGGCTCGATGACGAACTTCGCGTAGTTTTCGCGGCGCTCGCGAACCTCGATGTTCGCGCCGACCGGCGCGTCCAAGGTGGTCATGGTTTGTGCAATACGGTCCTTTGTTGTCGCTTACGTTATCCGGCTTTCGGCTCCGCGGCCTCCACCGATCCTGCGCCTAGCGACGGAGAGTGTTTATCTAGAGTAGTATTCGACGATCAATTGCTCGTCGACCGGGGTGTCGATTTGCTCGCGTGCCGGCATTTGGAGCATCTTCGCGCTGTGCTCCTGGTCGTTCCATTCAAGCCAGTCCGGTGGCCGGCGGTTACGCGCCGCCTCGAGGTTTGCCTCGAAGACCGGCGACTTCAGGCTGCGATCCGCGACCGAGAGGATGTCGCCGGGCTTCACGATGCGCGACGGGACGTTCACGATCTTCCCGTTGATCCTGAAGTGCCGGTGCGTCACGAGTTGCCGAGCTTGTGCGCGGCTCGACGCAAGATTCAGACGATAGACGACGTTGTCGAGCCTGCGCTCCAGTAGCTGGAGAAATGTCTTGCCGGTTTGGCCCGGAACTCGAGCCGCCTCCCGGAAGTAGTTTTCGAACTGCGCCTCGTGAACGCCGTAGTAGCGGCGCATCTTCTGCTTCTCCCGCAACTGACGACCGTATTCCGAAACCTTCGCGCGCGACTTGCCCGCCGTCTTCTGGCCGGGCGCCGTGCCGCGACGTTCGACCGCGCACTTGCGCGTAAGGCAGCGATCGCCTTTGAGGAACAGCTTGATCTTTTCTCCCGTCTTGCTCGCAGCCGTTTCGCGGCGGCAGAGACGGCACACGGGCCCTATGTAGCGCGACACTCCTAAACCCGTCGCCTCTTCGGCGGCCGGCAACCGTTGTGCGGGATCGGCGTGACGTCCTTGATCATCGTGATCTCGAGCCCGGCGGCTTGGAGCGAGCGAATCGCTGCCTCTCGCCCCGCGCCCGGCCCCTTGACGAGGACCTCGGTCGTCTTCATTCCATGTTCCATCGCTTTGCGCGCTGCAGCCTCTGCGGCCATCTGCGCTGCAAACGGCGTTGACTTCTTCGAGCCCTTGAAGCCGAGATTGCCGGCTGACGCCCAAGAGAGGACGTTGCCGTGGGCGTCCGCGATGGTGACGACCGTGTTGTTGAACGATGCGTGAATGTGAGAAACGCCCGCTTGGACGTTCTTTATTTCACGCTTGCGGCGTGTCTTCGTTTGCTTTTTAGCAGCCAAAAGTACTCCGGTGGAAGGCGGGAAAGCCGCGAGCACCGGTGAGAGCCCGGCGCCAAGGGGTTATCTTACCGTAGCCGTGCGGCTCGGTCAAGGTCGGGCCTGGTAGGAGCGGGAGCTAGGCCCGGGGTTTGCCGGGCTCAGCTCCCGCCAGGCTCTCTAGAGTTTGATCCCTATGCCGGCGTAGGGACCCTGAATCACGTACTGGGATGGGTCGATGAACGTCGCCGTATTGCCCGTCTCTCCGAGCCAACCGACCTGAATGAAGATCGGGCTATTCCCGATCACGTAGTTCAGACCGATGTCGTACTTGAAGAGATGGTAGCTCATCGGGTACGGTATGCCGCCCGTCGCCGTGTACGTCCCTTGGACGGTCGGATAGTACCAAACGCTACCGTAGATGGAGAGCGCATGATTGAGATCGGGTAGCTTCTCCGCTCCGAATCCCCACCCACGCATCGACGGGTAGCCGTAGTTGTTCGCCGTCCAGAGATAGCCGACGCCGATGTAGATGCGCGGATCTGCGACTTTGATGCCCAGACGCGCGTCGACGTCCGATTGGCGAGCCGTGAACGCCGGTACGAACGACTGTCCGACGCCACCGATGTTCGTGACGTAGCACTCCGGATCGGTCGAGCTCGCGCAATCATGCGGGTACTGGTAGCTGCGCCAGTCGCCTTCGAGCATCCACGGGATGTTCCACGTGTTGAACTCCCACGCGCCGCGTACCGCATACGAGTCGGTTCCCTGATTACCGGGGCTGAACTCGTTATACACCTTGGGATCGATGATGTAGTCACCCGCGACGTAGAGGTCGTGGTAACGCGGCGGCGGTGGTGGTGCCGGAGTTGGCGGCGGTGGCGGTGGCGGCGTTGCCGAAGGCGGCGGTGGCGGCGGCGGCGTCGGCGGCAAATAGCGCACGACGACGACGTGCTGATCCGGCACCCACTGTACGTAGGCGCCCATGCCTTCGGAGATCACGCGCACTGGAACGAGTACTGTTCCGTGGTAGATGATCGGCGGTACGTCGAGCGGCCGCTGCTCGCCGTTCACGACGACGACCGGCTTCCCGACCGTCACTTGAACTTCAGCGCCGGCCTTCGAGACCGTTACCGTTTGACTCGATGGATCATACGAAACCGTTGCGCCCATCTGCTCGAACATCGAGCGCAGCGGAATGAGGACGGTACCGTGACGCACGAGCGCCGCGAGTACCCGCCCGCTGCGAAGCGTGTCCGGCTTCGCGTAGACATGGTGGTCGTTGTAGAGAATCGGAATCGCGCCGGAGGGCGGCGATCCGAAGTCCGGCGGTGGCGCTTGCGCGAGCGCACCGGTCGGCTCCGTAACGACGGCAAGCCAACAACACGCTGCAAGCAGCGTGCCGAGGGCCCCTATGCCAAAACGTTTCAAAGAAAGCCTCCTAACCTAACAACAGATGGGTTGCTCGATTGCCCTTCTGAGCCCTTAAACGCTACGGCCGCTTATTCCCGCACAAGTGCAGCGGGTAAACGCCGCAGGAGCCAGACCCCGACTCCCATCTCTACCCCAGCAAGCATAAAAGCTCCCGTGACGCTGCCGCTCGCGGCTTGCGTGCGCAGGCCGAACAAGGCCGTCGCTGCGAGCGGGGCGAGAATCTGCGGAGCGATGACGGCGAGGTTCCAGAGCGCGAAACCTC